>VAXF01000188.1:3772-5704 GCA_005888395.1 Actinomycetota bacterium
TCGCCGCTGCCCAGGGCTGCCCGACGCGCGCGATCACCGTCTTCCGAAGCGGCGAGAAGGTGGTGTAGCGGTGCCCATCGGGATCAGTGAGGAGCACGAGGCCCTCCGTGTCGCGGCGCGCCGCTTCCTCGAGACCTATTGCCCGCCGTCGGTTCCCCGCGCGTTCCTCGAGGCCGACGCCGACCAGCGCCCGCCATTCTGGGAGCAGATGGCCGGCCTCGGGTGGCTGGGCCTGCACGTGGCCGAGGAGCACGGCGGTCAGGGCGCGGGGCTCGTCGAGCTGGCGGTGGTGCTCGAGGAGCTGGGGCGCGCGGTGGCGCCCGGACCGTTCCTGCCGACGGCGCTGGCGGCCGCGCTGATCGAGGAGGCGGGCGACGACAAACAGCGCGCCGCGTGGCTGCCAGGGCTGGTGAGCGGCGAGACAATCGGCGCCGTCGCGTTCTCGGGCCGGCCCGTGCTCGGTGCCGCGCTGGCCGACGTGTTCGTGCTGCCCGCTGAGCGGGAGGCCGACGGCTGGTGGGTGGCGACGCGCGACGACGTCACCGTCGAAGCGTTGCCGAGCTTCGACCCCACACGGCGCGTGGCGGCGGTGACCCTCACGGGCAAGCTCTCCGACGACCGGCGCCTCGCCGGGCTCTCGTCGGATCGCGTGCGCGAGCTGGCCGCGGTCATGCTGGCGGCCGAGGCTGCCGGCGGCGCGGGCTGGTGCCTCGACACCGCGTCGGCCTACGCCAAGGTGCGCGAGCAGTTCGGGCGGCCGATCGGCCAGTTCCAGGCGGTGAAGCACCGGTGCAGCGACATGCTGGTTGCCCTCGAGCAGGCGCGCGGCGCGGCGTGGGACGCGGCCCTCGCCGCCGACGACCCCGACCAGTCACCGCTCGCCGCGTCAGTCGCGGGCGCGCTGGCCCCCGACGCGTTCTTCAAGTGCGCCAAGGACTGCGTCCAGATCCTCGGCGGCATCGGCTTCACGTGGGAGCACGACGCGCACCTCTACCTCAAGCGCGCCGGTGCCATCCTGTCGCTGCTCGGCACGCCGCGGCCGTGGCGCAGCCGCACCGCGTCGCTCGCGCTGTCGGGCGCGCGCCGGCACCTCGACGTCGACCTGCCCGAGGAGGCCGACGAGCACCGCGCCACCGTGCGCGCCTTCCTCGACGCCATCCGCGGCCTCGATGAGCGCGCCCAGCGCGAGCGCATGGTCGACGAGGGCTACGTCACGCCGCACTGGCCCGCACCGTGGGGACGCGACGCGGGCGCCGTCGAGCAGGTCGTGATCGATCAGGAGTTCCGCGCGGCGCGCATATGGCGGCCCAACCTGGCGGTCGGCGCGTGGGCGGCGCCGACGATCATCGCCCACGGCACCGCCGAGCAGCAGGAGCGCTGGGTGCGCCCGACGCTGCTGGGCGACATGACGTGGTGCCAGATGTTCAGCGAGCCCGGCGCCGGCTCCGACCTCGCGTCGCTCTCGACCAAGGCGTCGCGAACCGACGGTGGCTGGCTGCTCTCGGGCCAGAAGGTGTGGACGTCGCTCGCCCAGCGCGCCGACTGGGCCATCTGCCTGGCCCGCACCAACCCCGACGCGCCGAAGCACCTCGGCATCACCTACTTCCTCGTCGACATGCACGCCGAGGGCATCGACGTCCGCCCGCTGCGCGAGCTCACGGGCGCGGCCATGTTCAACGAGGTGTTCCTCTCCGACGTGTTCGTTCCCGACGAGTGCGTCGTCGGTGAGGTGGACGAGGGCTGGCCGCTGGCCCGCACGACGCTCGCGAACGAGCGGGTGGCGATGTCGACGGGGTCGTCGTTCGGCGGCGGCGTCGAGGCGGTGCTGAAGCTCGTGGCGTCGCGCGACCTCGGTGGCGACGAGGTGCTCCTCGACCAGCTCGGCGCGCTGCTGGCGGAGGCCCAGTCGCTCGCGCTGCTTGGGTTCCGCAC
>VAXF01000189.1:0-3597 GCA_005888395.1 Actinomycetota bacterium
AACGGCATCGGCGAAGTCGGGCACGGTGTGTTTCCCGTTCTCGATGTCGGCCGCGAACGCGGCGTATACGCGCCCGACGTTGAAGGCCGGCGCTCCTTCCAGGCTCGAAAGCGCCGGGCACTGTTCTGCGAGCGCCGCTGGGACCGCGAGCTCGGCGAGCTCGTTACCGCCCTGTGCGCCCGCGACGGTCACGGGAAAGATCCCGGGGAACGGGGCGTCGGCGGTGAGCCGGAGCGTTCCGTCGGTTCCGTTGATCTCCCACAAGAAGCCGGTCCCGCCGGCCACCGCCTCGCGGACGTGAAGGCTCACCGTCGCGCCGGAGGTGAGCGTGCCGATCACCGCGATCTGGTCGGCGGCCGTCTTCGCGACCTCCTCGCCCGTCCCGTCGATCTTGATGAGGGGACGACGAAGATCCGACAGCGCCGACAGGCCCGCGAACTCGCCCAGCACGTAGTTGAGGGTGTCGAGACTGTGGCCCACTGCGATCGTGAGCAGGGTGGCTCCGTTGGAGTTGTCGAGCATGTAGGCGTTCGCCTTGACCACCGAATCGCCGGGGACCGAGAACCTCGCCGACATAGCCGTCGCGGAGCAACCCTTCGACGAACCAGATCGCTGGCGCCTGGCGGCCCTGCAACCCGACGACGGTGCGCACGCCCTGCTCATCCGCGAGGGCGGCCATCGCCCGCGCGTCGTCGAGGTCGCGGCCCAGTGGCCACTCGCAGTACACAGACTTGCCGGCGGCAAGCGCAGCAGAGACAAGCTGTCGATGGTGCGGGACCTTGACCGTCACCGCGACCACGTCGACGTCTGGTTGTGTCACCAGCTGCTCGTGGTCCGTGAACACCGAGCTGACCCCGAACACCTCGCCAGCGGCACGCGCGGCGTCCGCGCTCGACGCGCTCAGCGCCCGGATCTCATAGTTGGGCAGCGCTCGCAGCGCGGGGATGTGGGCGGTGGCGGCCCAACCCCGAGTGGGGCTGACGCCGATGATCCCAACGCCCAGCTTCGACGGTGTTGAGGTCACTCGAACCGTGTGCTGGATCAGGCGACCGCGGCCTTGGCGGCCGCGATGGCTTGGACAGCCAGTTCGATACGGGCCGTCTTGCCGACGAGGAGGCCGCCGGTTTCGAGAGCCACGTTCCAGGTGAGGCCGAAGTCCTCGCGGTTGACCTCGGTGGCCGCGCTGAAGCCGATGCGCTCGTCGCCCATGGGGGAGGCGCCGCCACCGTCGAAGTCGACTTGGAGGGTGACGAGCCTGGTCGTGCCGTGCACGGTCAGATCGCCCGCTAGTTCAAAGGTGTTGCCGCGCAGTGGCTTCACCCCGGTCGATGCAAAGGTGATCGTGGGGTAGTGCTCCACGTCGAAGAAGTCCCCGCTCTTGAGGTGGGCATCACGGTCGTCGTTTCCCGTGCTCAGGCTGGCCACGCCGATCTCCACTTCGACGTGCGAGTGCTCCGGCTCCTCGGCGATCGTGATCTGGCCGCGCACGTCGCTGAACCGGCCGCGGACCTTGGTGATCATGAGATGGCGGCCGACGAACTCCACGGAGGTGTGGGCGCCGTCGATCTCGTAGACACCGGCCACCGGGATCAGCCGGTCGTCGCGGGTCCGCAGCACACTTACCGTTCGATTCGACATCGGAACTCCTCTTCTCAAGCCTTTGATGACGTGTCCACAATAACCCACCGATGATGACACGTCAACAACAATTCGGGTAGAGTGATCTCCGATGGCGAAACCGCGGTGGCTCGACGAGCGCCAGCAACGCGCGTGGCAGGGTTATCTGCACCTGAACCAGGACCTCACTGCCGTCCTGGAACAGCAGCTCGCCCGCGACTCGGGTCTCTCGGGAGCCGACTACAGGGTGCTGCACCCGCTCTCAGAGGCGCCGGGTGGGCTCCTGCGGGCTCGCGACCTGGGCAGCGAGATCGGTTGGGACCGCAGCCGGCTTTCCCATCACCTCAGCCGAATGGAGAAGCGGGGCCTCGTCACCCGAGAGGAATGCGCCGAGGATGCGCGGGGTCTGATGGTGCGGCTGACCAAGGTTGGCCGGCGGGCCATCGAGGAGGCGGCACCGGGGCACGTCGAGGCTGTTCGTCGCTACTTCTTCGACCACTTGTCCAACGACGAGATCGAGACGATGGCGGCGGGGTTTGACCGTATGCTCGACAATCTGAGGCGCGAGAGGCTGTGAACGCGCGCCGAGACGTTTTCGGTCGCGAGGGACCGACCCACAAAGGTCGACCCACGGAGGCACTCGAACCACCCGCCTGACCACGCTCAATTCCGACCTGCGGTCAGGATGTTGTTCTGGCGCGGGGGCACAACGAGCCGGTCGCACCCCGAGCTGGGCATTCGGTCGTGGTCGCGACTGCGAGCACCCATCGGCACGATTCCACGATCGCCCTAGTGTGACCACCGCGCCCGCCACCGCCTGAGTTCCTCACCCTTCGGGTGACTCGCGCAACCGAGGTCGAGTCACGACCCCGGCGTCGTGGACTCTGCCTTGCCATTCGCACCAGGTCAGCCACACCACGAACGCGTCGAAGGCGGTGAGGAGAGCGAGACCCAGGCTCAGGCGGTCGGCCAGCCGGTAGCACTGGTAGGCGATGAAAGCGCCGAGCAGGGCGATCATGCCCGGGTAGGCCCAGGTCCGGCGTTGGAGCACCGCGACCACCAACACGACCTTGGCCAGCCCGTGGCTGAGCAGGTAGACGGCGGCGAACACGGTGGCGCCGTGGCGCAGGTGGGTCGCGTAGTGCACCAGGTGGCGGGCGACGAAGTCGTGGGGGTCCTCGGACAGCTCGTGCTGGGTGAGGGTCCGCGCCAGGTGACCGAAGGTCGCGGGGCCCACGAAGAGCAAGATCGTGCCGCCGACGACCTCCAAGGCACCGTCGATGCCCTTGAGGCCCACGGTGATCTTGAACGTGTCATCGAGCGAACGCGAGACGGCCATGGGCCAGAAATCGTCCTCCGCGTGGCGGCGATGGTCTACTTCAACTGCTCGCGGGCACCTGCCGCATTTGCAGCTGTTGTTCTGTGGTCGCGGATCAGCACGCTACGCGGACGCGGATCGGGCAATCTGGCGCGCTTGCCATCGGGAGCGCGGACTCGCGCACCTCCCCGGCCTTCAATCTGTCACGATTGGCAGCGACGGGGAGGGGCTCTCATGCTTCTTGTGCGCCGCTGGTGGCTGCTGCCGGCGGCGCTCGCAAGCTCTCTTGTGGCGCAGAAGGTCTTTTTCGCGAGCCGTTACGACGTCTCTGGTCACGCTGCGGAGCACCTGTCGAGTGCCAGTGCCCCCTTCGCCGGGTTCGCCTTCGTAGCCATCCTTCTGTTTGTTACCCCTCGTGCGCGCCATCAGCCGGTCGTGCTCGTTACCAGTGCTGCTTGGCTGGTGAGCACCGTTCTCGTCCTCGTGGGCAACGTTCGGGTTATCGACGCCCTCGTTCGAGCCGGAATGGGCCACATGCCGACGTCGCAACTCGTGGTGGATGCCAAGATCGAGTCGGCGCACCATCTTGCGAACCTTGCGCCTTGGCTCGGTGTCCTCGCTGCGCTCGCCTTGACCGCGGCGCTCTGGCGCTATCACCACGT
>VAXF01000189.1:3613-7715 GCA_005888395.1 Actinomycetota bacterium
TGTGATCGTTCCGCCGTGGATCATCCCCGGAGCCGGCGTGCTTGTCCTAGTCCTCGCGCGCAGCATTGCCTACCACCGGGCGCGCGAACCCGACCGCATCGCTGCTTCTTGAGATTCCGAAAGCAGGAATCTCCACGAGACTTTGATCGGCCCCTGCCAGCCGCCTCTCGTACGATCCCGTCGATGAGACGCGGGCGATCGAACCTGTGCGTTCATGCCGAACCAGGAACGAGACGAAGCGCACCAAACACGACGACCCGATCGCCCCTGAGCTCGGTCAACCGGCGATGGCGACGTCGAGCGAGACCCAGTCCGCCGTCGAGTCTGGTTCGAAGCGGTACTGCTGGACCTGGTGGCTGGGGCCCAGGTCGAGGGTGAAGGCGAGGCGCCCATCGGGATCGGCGGCGACGATCTGCTGCCCGCCGCCCGCGGTCACGGTGTAGGAGCGGCCGGGCACGTACAGCGGGGCCGTAGTGACGTCGAGCGACCCGCTCCCCGTGACCGTGAAGCCGGTGGCCGAGATGTTGCGCAGGTACAGGAACTCGCGCACTTCGCGGTGCACGCCGAAATGCCAGTCCCACGCCGAGAAGCTCGGACGGGCCGAGCGGTAGGAGAACGTCGCCGGCGGTGATGGGAGCTGCGTGACGTCGAGCCAGGCGAGGAAGCCCTTGAAGTCCTGCTCCCAGTAGGGCCACGTGTGGGTGCCGTCGCCGTAGAGGCCGGGCCCGGAGTACCCGAGGCCCGCGGCGCCGAGCGCCTCCACGAACAGCTGGTTCATCCGCGCGATCTCGGCCTCGACCGGGTCCCAGCCGCCGTTCGGGTCGTTGCCGTTGCCCCAGGCGAGCCAGAGGGCCGTGCCCTGCAGGTTCTCCGCGAGCGAGGTCGGGTTGTTGTCGAGCCAGACGACCCGCTGCGTGTACGGGTCGCCCCACGTGCAGTGCCCGTCGGGACCGCTGCCCGGGATGAGCGTCGCCATCCACAATGCCTCGCTGATCGTCGGGTAGAAGGGGTAGTCGGCGTCGGTGTCCACCGCGCCGGAGAACGAGCCGGCGGCGCCGAACATGCCGGGGTTGGCGGCGGCGTACTTCATGGTGCCGCCGCCTCCCGACGACAGCCCGGCGATGAAACGCCCGGCGCGGGTGGCGTTGGTGGGAAACGTTTGGTCGACGAACGGGACGAGCTCGCGCAGGTGGTAGCTCTCCCACGCCGGCGGTGGATCGGAGGTACCGGCCAGGGTCCCGTACCAGTCGGAGTACGAGCCGTCGGGCCCGTCGTCGGGCATGACGACGATCAAGGGCCGGTTGCCGACCATGCTCTCGACGCCGTGGGCCGCCCAGTCCCGATAGCTGCCGAAGGCGCCGTGCAACAGGTAGAGCACCGGGTAGCGCGTGGCGCCGGTCGCGTCGTAATCGACAGGCAGGAGCACGTTGACGTGCTGGTCTCCCCGCATCGCCTGCGAGTGAACCGTCAGATCGAGGAGACGTTGATCGACTTGCACCCGGTTGGTCTCGCTCAGGCCGAGCTCGGGAGCGGGTGCGAGGACGCACCCCGGTGAGTCGGGCCCGACGCTCACCGCGCGGGCCAGTGGCACAGCGGCGACGAGCACGGCACCGGCGATCGCGGCGACGGCTCCCCGGTGGAGGACGCGCGCGCTCATCCGTAGGGGTCGCCCGCACAGCGGACGAAGCCCATGAGGGCGAGACCGGACGAGCAGAGCGTGTCGCGCGCCGTGCGTTCGGCGACGTAACCGCCACCTAGCGCAGTCGTGGGCAGGCCGGCGACGGACTGGATCATGTCGGCGAAGATCAGCGTCTGGGTGCGCATGAGGTCGAAGTCGAGGGCCTCCATGCCGAAGGCCGGGTTGTAGAGCGTCCACGGCCCGGTCACGAACGCGATCGTCGGGATGAGGTGCTGGTGGTAGGCCGTGCCCTCGCCGCCGAAGCTCTCGTGCACCGGGAGGTGCAGGCCGGGCGCGTCGGAGCCCTGCAGGATGTAGGTGCGGCCCAGGTTGCGCGCGACAACGGCGTGCGTGATGGTCGAGACGAGCGCAGGGCTGTTGCCGGTGAAGAAGGTGTTGACCTCGGAGCGGCCGGTGGGCTGGAGTTGGCGCCCCGGTCCACCGTCGGTGCGGGGGACGGCCGCGTACTCCTTCGCCCCGAGGTGCTCGAGGGCGAAGACCATCGCGACGTTGCCGTCCTTGTAGCCCTGGTCGAGGAGCTTGGCCTCGATCTCGGCCGAGCCGCCGCGGTCGGCCGAGCCGGCCACGAGGTGCTGGTAGAGGTGGCCGGTCGTGAACACGAACTGCACCGTTCGGGGCCGGCACTCGACGGGCAGGGCGGCGAAGTGGCGGGCCAGGGCGAGCATGGCGATGGGCCCGTTGTCCCAAACCGGGTTCATGCCGTCGGTGTGACTCGTGATCACGATGCGGTCGGCGCTCTGCCCGGGCAGGGTCGCGACCAGCATGCGGGTGCCGGCCAGGTCGTCGGAGGCGGCGACGCCGATGTTCGCCGCGCCGCCGCCGGCGGCCAGCGTCTTGAGCTGAGCACCCTCGTCGGCGCCGACGTAGATCGCCGGCACCGCCCAGTGGCGACCCTCGTAGGGCGCGTACTGGCCCTGCACCTGGGACCGCGGGAACCCGTGGACGAAGATCAGACCCGCCGCGCCCTGTACGCCGGCGGCATCCAGGTCGTCGAGCCGCTGCTGGTAGCCGGCGAAGTCGCGTTCGTACACGCCGCCCGTCGCCGCCTGGGTGGTCAGGGAGCCGTCGGGGTCGTAGTGGCCCCATTCGACGAAGGTGAAGAGCGCGAAGGGCACCGATCCCGGCACCGCGTCGCGCACGACGATCTTTCCGGCGATGTCCTGCCCCGAGAGCGGGGTACCGGGCGGGACGTAGACGAGCGGTGCGGTCACACCACCGGGCGGCGTCACCTGCGCGTAGGGCACTGCGCCGCTGGGCGGCATGGGAGCAAGGGAGACGGCAGCCGGGCCGGCGGACAGGGTGACACCCTGTCCGAGCCAGCGGTCGACCGTGTACGTGAGCGAGGGGTCGGTGCTGATCTGGTACTTCCCGATCGACTGCATCTGCTGTTGGAGCCAGTCGATGAAGGCCGTGTGCGCGGGGCTGGCGGTGGGACGGGGCCCGAAGTCGGCCATCGCCTGGTTGTCGCCCTGGAGCCGGGCGGCGTCGAAATTGGGGTCAGTGGCGTTGGCGTCGCCGATCGCGGCCGGGCAGTCGGCGGCGCGGAGTGACACGCGCGGGACCACCCCCAGCGCCAACACCGCGACCAGCACCGCCGCCCAGCGGGCACGGCCGAGCCCTCGCATGGCTCACGGTTTCGCCACGGCTCGGGCGATTCCTCCCAAAGCTCCCGGAATTAGCGGCTCGACCGTCCTGGGGACTTCGTCTCGTCGCGTCGCGACCACAACAGCGGGTTGCGCTCGCCGGCGGCGGCGTCGCCGGGCCGGAGGCCCTTCAGCCACAGGGCGAGATCGAAGCGCTGGAAGTCGTCGACCGGCTCGGTGACCCTGGCGCCGTCGGCGAACCAGATCACCGTCATCACCGGACGGTCGGCGCCCGTCGGGTTGGCCGACGCGCGGTGCAACGTCCAACCAGCATGGAAGGTGGCGTCCCCCGCGGCGAGGGGCCCGTGGGTTGTCGGCACCAGACCCGCCTCGCGGACGGCGGCGTCGAAGACCGACTCGGAGTCGTCGGAGATCGTGGGGCCGGCGAGGTCGCCGAGACGATGGCTCCCCGATGCGAACGTCATCGTGCCCACCTCTGGTGGCACGTCGACGAGCGGCATCCACATGGTGATCGTCCGGTCGGTGTCGAGCGGCCAGTAGCGCTGGTCCTGGTGCCAGGGCGTGTGGCCGCCGCCCGCCTCCTTGATCAGGGCCTGGTCGTGGTACAGACGCGCGCCGTCGACGCCGAGCAGTTCGGCGGCGACGCGGGCGAAGCGCCGTCCGAACACGAACCGCTGAACCCGCTCGTCGAGCCGCCACAGGTTGATGGCCTGCAGGAACGCCTTGCCGTAGGTGTCGCGCTCCTCCAGGGGCGCGACACCGGCCGTGCGCTGCGCGGCGGCCGCTTCGATGGCAGGCC
>VAXF01000190.1 GCA_005888395.1 Actinomycetota bacterium
CCTCCCGGGGATCACCCTCGAGCACGTGGGTGCCGGCCACTGCGTACTGGAGGATGTACGCCTTGCGGGTGGCGTCGGTGGTGTTGGGTCCGGTCGAGTGCGGTGTGAGCGACGAGAACACGACTGCGCCCCCGGCCGGCACCGGTGCCGCGACCGCGCCGGGCGGGTCGTCGAGGCACTGCCACCCGATCGGCTCGACCCACCGGTGGCGCAGCGTGCCGAGCCGGTGGACGCCGGGCACGATCCACGGGCAGCCGTTGTCGATGGTGG
>VAXF01000195.1 GCA_005888395.1 Actinomycetota bacterium
GGGTTTCGGCTCGATGATCCGCTACTCCGTCATCCCCGACCTGCAGGCGTGCTTCGAGGAGGACGTGCGGGGCACGGCCATGGTCCACCTCGACCGCGGCCTCTACGAGGCGCACGCCCGGGACGAGTCGGGCTTCGACGACGAGGGCGGGCACAAGCAGATGTGGTTTGCGGCCCGCGACGTCGCCTTCGAGCACCCGGTAACCGAGGACCAGACGTCTGTGATGCTGGCCCGGATGTTCGGCGAGCCGGGGAAGGACGGCCCGCCCGACCCCGAGGCCATCCGGCGCGCGTTCGCCGGCAACCGGCTGTGGCCCGACGTCGACATGGACCTCGAGATGATCATCGAGCGCATGGCCCGGCTGCTACTGATCGAGATCAGCGCGTACCACGTGTTCGCGTGGGCCGAGGAGCTGTTGTCCGACACGTCGCTCACGGCCGGCGACGGGGAGGCGGCCCGGCTGGTGTCGTACATCCGCGCCGACGAGGCGCCCCACGTCGAATACCTGAAGACGACGCTCTCGGAGATGCGCGACCGCACGTTCGTCGGCGAGTCGGGCACGCGCTACCCCGGAGCCGACGTGATCGGCGCCATCTGGGACCGGGCCCGCGACGAGTCGCTCGGCAGCCGGCGCGAGCAGAACCTGCAGATCACGCTGCGCGAGGTCGAGCATGCGCTGGAAGGGAACCCGCGGCGCGACGACGTGCTCGAGGAGTTCCACTCGCTCGGGAGCGTGCGCCCATCGACCTCCGGCGAATGGGTCACCGCCGCCGCCAGCTACTGAGTCATCCGCCTTTTGTCAGCGGGATTGCACCCTATGGGGTGAATTTCTGCTGACAGAACGCAACCGGAGTAGCCCGAACGGATGATTTCCGGTTCGGCCCTTGTGTCCGTAACCGCGATGCGTGACCCTCGAGAGCGCACACGGTGCTCCACATTCGAGAGGAACCTCACGTGAAGAGACTCATCGCAGCGGCCGTCGTGTGCGCCTCGGCCGCGGGCATGTCCATTCTCGGCGCGGGACCCGCGTACGCGTTCAAGTTAAGTTCGACGAACAGCTGCAGCAGTCAGACCGGCGGAATCGCGTACGCGTACTCCCAGGGTGGCAACAACAGCAACGTGAGCAGCGCAGTCAGGTTGTTCGGCGGCTGCTAGCCGAGGCGCTCCCGTAGCAACCGGGTGACGGCCTTGCCGTCGGCCTTGCCGGCGGTGGCGGCCATCACCTTGCCGACGAAGAAGCCGGTGAGCTTGCTCTCTCCGCCGCGGAGGCGGTCGGCCTCCGCGGGGTGAGCGACGATCACCTCGTCGACCACCGATACCAGCGCGTCGTCTCCCATCGCCTCGAAACCGTGGGCGCGCGCGATCTCCTCGGGATCACCACCTGACGCCAGCAGCTCGCCGAGCACCTGCTTCGACTGCGTGGCCGTCAGCCGGCCCTCCCCCTCCATCGCCAGCACGCGCGCGAACGCGGCGGCTTCCAGCGACGGGGCCCGCTCGATGTCGGCCGCCACCTCGTTACCGGCCCGGGCCAGCGCCAGCCTCGGGTCGGCCCCGGCGTCGATGGCCGACGTCACCAGCTCGTCGAGCCCGAGCGACACCACCGTGGCGACGTCGGCCGGCGCGACGCCGGCGCGCGACGCCAGCGCCACCCGGCGCTCGGCCGGCAGCGCCGGCAGCGCCGCCCGCACCGAGGCGACCCAGTCCGGCGACGGCGCCACGGGCACGAGATCGGGCTCGGGGAAGTAGCGGTAGTCGAACGCCTCCTCCTTCGACCGGAGCGAGTGCGTGCGGCCGTCGTCCTCGTCCCAGTGGCGCGTCTCCTGCACGACCCGCTCCCCCGCCTCCAGCAAAGCGACCTGCCGCGCCACCTCGTAGTCGACCGCCCGCCCGAGCGAGCGCAGCGAGTTCATGTTCTTGACCTCGCAGCGGGTGCCGTACTGGTCGGACCCCGCGTGCCGGACTGACACGTTGGCGTCGACCCGCAGCGAGCCCTCCTCCATGCGGGCGTCGGACACGCCGACGGCGAGCAGGATGGCCCGCAGCTCGCTCACGTAGGCGCGTGCCTGCTCGGCCGAGCGGATGTCGGGCTTGCTCACGATCTCCACCAGCGGCACGCCGGCCCGGTTGTAGTCGACGAGCGCGTAGTCGGCGCCGTGGATGCGCCCGCTCGTGCCGACATGGGTGGTCTTGCCGGTGTCCTCCTCCATGTGGGCGCGCTCGATGCCCACGCGCGAGCCGTCAGGCAGCTCGAGCCAACCCTCGACGTTGATGGGCTCGTCGTACTGGCTGATCTGGTAGTCCTTCGGCATGTCGGGATAGAAGTAGTTCTTGCGGTGGAAGATCGACGGCCGCACGTCGCAGTGCAGGGCGGCGCCGATCCGCATGGCGAACTCCACCGCCTGCCGGTTGAGCACCGGCAGCGACCCGGGCAGGCCGAGGCAGACCGGGCAGATGTTGGTGTTGGGCTCGTCGCCGAAAGCGTTGCGGCAGCCACAGAACAGCTTGGTGGCCGTCTCCAGCTCGCAGTGGACCTCCAACCCGACGACGGTCTCCCACTCCACGACGCTCATGGCGCGTGCGCCTCCAACACCGCGGCGGCGCGGAACATGACCGCCTCGCCGCGCGCCGGCGCGAGCACCTGCACGCCCACTGGCAGCCCGTCGTCGCCCCGACCGAACGGAACCGTCATCGCCGGTTGGCCCGCGAGGTTCGACGGCACCGTGCACACGTCGCTGAGGTACATGGCCAGCGGGTCGTCGGCCTTGGCGCCGATCGGGAACGCCGTGGTCGGCGTGGTGGGTGACACCAGCAGGTCGTGATCGCGGTAGGCGGCGTCGAAGTCGCGGATGATCAGGGTGCGCACCCGCTGCGCCTGCCCGTAGTAGGCGTCGTAGTACCCGGCCGACAGCGCGTAGGTGCCGAGCATGATGCGACGCTTCACCTCGGGGCCGAACCCGGCGGCCCGGGTGCGGCCGTACATCGCCGCCACGTCGGTGCCCTGGACGCGCAGCCCGTAGCGCACGCCGTCGTAACGCGCGAGGTTGCTCGACGCCTCCGCCGGGGCGATCAGGTAGTACGCCGACAGGCCGTAGGCGGCGGCGGGCACCGACACCTCCTCCACCTTGGCACCGGCCGACTCGAGCCCGGCGACGGCCTCGGCCAACCGGGCGCGCACGTCGGCGTCGCAGCCGTCGGTGAGCTCGCGCACGACACCGACGCGCAAGCCCTCGACGCCGTCGCCCAGTACTGCGACGAGCGACGGTGCCGGCTCGGCGATCGACGTCGAGTCGCACGGGTCGTGTCCGGCGATCACCTCGAGCGCGAGCGCGGCGTCCTCGACCGTCGCTGCGAACGGGCCGATCTGGTCGAGCGAGGACGCGAACGCGACGAGGCCGTAGCGCGACACCAGCCCGTAGGTCGGCTTGACGCCGACCACGCCGCACAATGCGGCGGGCTGGCGAATCGAACCGCCGGTGTCGGAACCGAGCGCGACCGGGACGAACCCGGCCGCCACCGCCGCCGCGCTCCCCCCGCTCGAGCCGCCGGGTACGCGCGACGGGTCGCAGGGATTTCGGGTGGGCCCGAACGCCGAGTTCTCCGTGGACGAGCCCATGGCGAACTCGTCCATGTTGGTCTTGCCGACCACGACGGCACCCGCATCGCGCAGCCGCGCGACGACCGTGGCGTCGTAGGGCGGCCGCCAGCCGTCGAGGATGCGCGACGAGCACGTGGTGGCCACGCCGCGCGTGCAGAGGTTGTCCTTCAGGGCGACGGGCACGCCCGCCAGCGGGCCGGGATCGACGCCCGCCGCCACCTGCCGGTCGACCTCGTCGGCCGCGGCCAGCGCCTCCTCGATGAGCACGTTGTTGAACGCGTGCAGCGCGCCGTCGCCCGACTCGACGAGCGCCAGCGCTTCCTCCACCACCTCACGCGCTCGCCGCTCGCCGGTCCGCACCGAGGAGGCGGTCGCAGCCGCACTCACGCGTCCTCGCCCAGGATGCGGGGAACACGAGCGGCCGTCCTCGGCGGTAGGCGCCTCGGCGAGCACCTCGTCGCGGTCGAGGCTCTCGTGGGGGACGTCGTCGCGCAGGACGTTGGCGAGCGGCAGCGGGTGGGCGGTGGGCGGCACGCCCGAGGTGTCGAGGGCGGCGACGTCGGCCGCGTGTTCGAGGATGGCGCCCAGCTGCTCGGTGAACCGCTCGAGCTCGTCGTCGGTGACGTCGAGGCGGGCGAGCCACGCCACGTGGGCGACGTCGTCTCGCGAGATCCGGCGGGGCATGCCCGGCATCGTAGGAGGGCCGCGCACCGGCGCGTCCCCGATTAGCCCACTGTGACCTTGCGGGCGAACTCCACCGCCCGGCGCTCGATCTCGTCCTTGTCGTAGTCGAGGGTGGCCACGTGGTAGCTGCGTTCGAGCGTGACCCGCTCGACCGGGCCCGACACGCGCGCCGCGAGATAGTCGCTCGACGGCGGCGGGACCACGTGGTCCTGGGGGCTGTTGAGCAGCAGCACGGGGCAGCGAACCTCGCCGAGCACCGGCGCGAGCTCGTCGAGCGCGTCCATCAGCGACAGCAGGGGCTCGATCGGCGTCTGGTCGTAGGCCAGCTCGGTGACACCCGGCGCGGCGACGTCGTTGCCGACCGCAGGCATCACCGGCGACGCCTCGAGCATGCCCCGCACCGCGTCGCGGAACGACTCGGCCATCGGCTCGACGGCGGGGTTGACGAGCACGAGGCCGGCGATCTCGGGATGGCGCGTGGCCAACCAGGTGCTGATCGTGCCGCCCATCGAGAGGCCGGCGACCACGACGCGATCGCAGCGGGCCGCAAGCTCCTCGTAGGCGGACTCGGCCGCGCCCGACCAGTCGGCCCAGCGCGTCGCGAGCATGTCGTCGACCGACGTGCCGTGGCCGGGCAGCAGCGGCAGCTCGGTGGCGAATCCCGCGGCGGCGAACGCCTGCGCCAGCCCGCGCATCGACTGCGGGCAGCCCGTGAAGCCGTGCACCACCAACGCGCCGTGCGGGCCGCCGGGCGCCGAGAACGGCTCCGCGCCGGCGAGTACGTCAACCACGGCGCGACTTTTTGCCACGTGAGTCACACCTGCCGTGCACCAGCGTGAAAAAGTCGGAGGGGGCGGCGTCAGTCATACGGGTCCTCGGGGCCGAACGGGTGCTGCCACCAGTCGTCGGGCGACGGGTTCCAATCGGGGTCGGGGACGATGCAGTCGACGGGGCAGACCGGTGGCAGGCACTTCTCGCACCCCGAGCACAGCTCGGGGAGGATGATCACGTCGATCCCGTGGTTGAAGATGGCGCCGAACTGCGTCGGGCAGTGGCGCAGGCACGTGTCGCAGTTGATGCAGATCGACATGTCGATCTTGAACGGGGGGTTCTTCCACTTCTCGTTGCGCTCACGCGACTCGACGCGCTCGGCGCGGGTACCGGAGGCCACGAGGCCAGCGTAGACGGCGTCTCAGGGGGACCTGACAGGCGCCGATTCGTTACAGGCGGTGCGGCGCGGCCGTACGCGGGCGGGTGAAGCGGCCCACGCCGCGCGGGCGGAGCGTGGTCTCGGTGGTGACGGCCTCGGTCTCGGCGCGCAACGTGCCGAGCAGGCGCGGCGCGCGATCCGGACGCGATCCAAGCCAGAACAGTGCCCCGCCGAGCGTGAACAGGAGCAGCACGGCCATCACGCGCTCGGCCCGCTTCTCCGGGGTCTTCGCCGAGATCGGCGCGGCCACCTGCGGCTGGGTGTTGTCACCGCTCGCGGTGGGCGCGACCGGAGGCGGCACCGACGCGGGCGGCGTCGACGGGAGGGCGACCGACCCCTGCGGGCTCGCGGACGGCGCCGCTGCCGCCGCCGGTGCCGGCGTC
>VAXF01000196.1 GCA_005888395.1 Actinomycetota bacterium
CGGACGCCAGCTGGTGGCGAGTCGACTGGAACACGCTCGCCAACCCCAACGTGCCGATCGCCGAGTTCGCCCTCGACACCGACGACTCCGCCGCGACCGGCGGGAGCGCGTGGCCCGCGGGTGCCGGCGTCGCCTCGCCGGGGATCGACACGGCGCTCCTGCTGTCGTCGAAAGGCGCCTGGCTGATCGACGTCGCCACCGGCGCTCGCCGCGCGCTGGGCGCGGTGCGAGTCGACTCGACTGCGCGCTCGTTCGTGCTGCGCGTGCCGCGCTCGACGATGCCGGTCGCGGGCACGTGGCGCATCCGGCTGGCGTCCGGCGTGGCCGACGCGACCGGCGAGGGCTTCGCTCCCGTCACCCGCGACAACGGCGCGCTGCCGGGGCAGCCCGCCGTCTACAACGTCGCCTTCCGCGGCTACTACCAGGAGCCGGAGAAGAGCAACTACTGGATGGACGACGCGCAGGCCACCGCGCTGGCCGCCGGCGACGTCTCCCCGTTCTCCTCCGAGGTTCGCTGGGGTGAGCTGGCCGCCAAGCGCACGACGCCGGAGCCCCAGCCCACCGGCTACACCAACCGGTGGTACGTGTCGTCGATCGAGCTCGGCCAGGGCGCCGTCCACGACGCGGGCAACAGCACCGAGGACCTCCGGCCCAACTTCCTCGGCCGGGTGCAGCCCTATGCGATCTACGTGCCCACGACGTACCCGCGCCAGGCCAAGGCGCCGCTCACCTGGATCCTGCACTCGCTATCGGAACAGCACAACCAGTACGGCTCGTTCAACCCGACGTTCGTCACGCAGGCGTGCGAGCAGCGCCACTCCATCTGCGTCACGCCCCTCGGGCGCGGCCCCGACGGCTGGTACTTCGACGAGGCCGAGCTCGACTTCTGGGAGGTGTGGAACCGCGTCGCCCACGCGTACCGCCTCGACTCCGAGCGCACCGCGCTCAGCGGCTACTCGATGGGCGGGTGGGGCACCTACAAGCTCGGCCTCGCCCACCCCGACCTGTTCTCCAAGGCGGTCGTGCTCGAGGGCCCGGTGATCTGCGGGCTGCGGGCCGCGCCCGGCTTCCCCGGCGCCGCGGGGCCCGGGCGGTGCAGCACCGACGGCGACAGCGTCCCGATCATCGAGAGCGCCCGCAACCTGCCCTACCTCATCAGCCAGGGCGCTGCCGACGAGCTCGTACCGGTGGCGGGTGTGCTGCCGAACGTCCAGCGCTTCGACTTACTCGGCTACCGCTACCGCTTCGAGCTCTACCCGGCGGCCGACCACCTCGCCTACCCGGTGCTCGACGCGTTCTCCGACCAGGCCGCCCACCTGAGCGACGCTCCCCGCACGCGCAGCCCGGCGCAGGTGACCTACCAGTGGTACCCGAACCTCGACCGGCCGGACCTCGGGATCGGCTCGACCGGGGCGTACTGGGTGCGCGACACGCACGGGCGCGACGTACCAGCCGGCTCGCTGGCACGCATCGACGCCGTGTCGGAGGCGCTCTCGCGTCCGGCGATCACCCCGGTGCACTCGTACGGCGCGCTGGTGCCGGGTGACCCGTTCCCGGCGGTCGTGCAGGAGCAGACATGGACCCTCGGCGCCGCGCCGGCGCGCCGGCCGGCGATCGCGATGTCGCTCACCAACGTCGGCTCGCTCGGCGTCGACCTGGTGCGGGCCGGCTTCCCGACGGGCAGCCACGGCTCGATCGGCGTCAACACCGACGGTCGGGCGACCCTGCAGCTGATCGGCGTGCGCGCCGGCTTCGTCGTGCGGCTGGATGGCGCGGTGATCGGCCGCGTGCCCGCGTCGGGCCGCGTCTCGGTCATCTTCCTCGCCGGCAGGCACGTGATCGCGTTCTGAGCAGGGCGCCTCGGTAGGCTCGGCGTTCGTGGCCTTACCGGAGCTGCGCAAGGCACCGAGCGGTCCGCGCGCGTCGTTCGGCGCCCGCCTCGTCGCCGCAATCATCGACGGCCTCGTGGTGGGCGTGGTGAGCACCTCGCTGCTGGCGCTCCTCGGTCCCGTGGGGCAGGGACTGGGCGTCCTGGTGAGTCTCGGCTACTACACCTATCTGGAGGGCAGTCCCTCGGGCCAGACCGTGGGGAAGCGGGCGATGGGCATCCGCGTCGTGAGCTTCGCGAACAGCGGCCCGCTCGGGCACGGCCCGGCCGCGGTGCGCTGGATCGGCCGGTTCCTGTCGGCCATCCCCCTCGGCCTCGGCTACTTCTGGATGCTCTGGGACACGGAGAAGCAGACCTGGCACGACAAGCTCGCGGGCTCCGTCGTCGTCCCCGTTAGCGACTTCCCCGTGAGCGTCTGGCCGGGCTGACGGTCCGGTGAGCACAGACGCGCTGGCGGCGTGGGGGGCGTACGACCGGGACGATCCGTTCCCCGTGTTCGCGGAGGTTCGCGAGCTCGGGGCGGTGCACGAGGTGACACTGGCCGACGGGCACGACGCCTGGCTCGTGGTCCGCCACGACG
>VAXF01000197.1 GCA_005888395.1 Actinomycetota bacterium
GGCGCCCTCCAACCAAGGGCGCCGTCGGCGTGTTTCGCCGTCGCAACCGGAGGTTGCGACGTCGGTCGATCGAGCGGCGGCCGGCCGGCGGAGCCGGACCGGCCACCGCGCTGTCATCTTCTGGCCGGCAGCACGAGGGGCGCCTTCGGCGCTTCCCGCTGCCGCCGGCATTGGGCGGCCGCGCGACTCCGGCGTCGGTGGTGCCCGGCATCTAGCGTCCGTTCCTTATGGATGTCTCGGTGCGGATGTTGCGCGACGAGGGGGAGCTGGCGCAGGCCTGGGAGCTCGACAGGATCGCGTTCAACAACCGGCCCGACCAGCGCGAGGGCTGGATGACCCATGTGCGGCCCGACGAGGTGCACGGCGTCTTCGTCGGGCCCGAGCTCGTGGCCATCGTGCGCGTCATCCCGTTGGCCCAGTGGTTCGGGGGACGGTCGGTGCCGATGGGCGGCATCGGGTCGGTCGCGGTGGCGCCCGAGCATCGCGGGAAGGGCTACGCGTCGCTTGCCCTCACGACCACGCTGCCGGCGATGCGCGATGCGGGTCAGGTGATCTCGACGCTGTCGCCGGCCACCACCCGCCTCTACCGCGGCCTCGGCTGGGGCCTCGGCGGCTTCCAGGGCTGGCGTCGGGTGCCGTGTCGGAGCCTGACCCTGCTGCCGGCGGGCAGCGCCGACGCCGTTCGGCGCGCGGTGCGTGACGACCTGACGGCCATTCAGGCCTGCTACGGACGGGTGGCGCCGGAGGTCAACGGCTTCGTCGACCGCTCGGAGGGGTACTGGGCCGAGACGCTGGGCCGGATCTGGGACGAACGCTACGTGTACGTCGTCGAAGGTGACGACACCGGCCATGACACCGGCGAGTACAACGTGATCGACGGGTACGTGGTGTACCGGCACGAGCCGGACCGGACAGGGACGTACCGAATTCGGGTCGACGAGGTGGTCGCCCGCCATGCCGATGCCGCCGTCGCCCTGTGGCGACTGGTCGGCACGTCCTCGTCACAGGTGCGCGACGTGTGGTTCGCAGGGCCGCCCGAGGACCCCTTGTTGCTCCTGCTGCCGGAGCAGGACCTGTCGTTCGAGTGGGAGATGCGATGGATGGTCCGCGCCGTCGACGCGGCCGGCGCGGTCGCCGCTCGAGGGTTCCCGCCCGGGCTGGCCGGCGCGGTCGACCTCGACGTGCACGACCGCCAGTGCGAGTGGAACGCGGGCCGGTGGCGGTTCTCCCTCGCCGACGGTCACGGACGGCTCGAGCGCGGCGGCACCGGGGCCGTGCGACTGGGAGCGAGCGCGCTGGCCTCGCTGTGGTCGGGCTGGGCGTCGGCCCACACGCTCCGGCGCGCCGGCCTGCTCGCCGGCGGGTCAGCGGCCGACCTGGCCACGCTCGACGCCGCCTTCGCCGGCCCCACGCCCTGGATGCCGGACTTTTTCTGAGCCTGCTAGGGCTCGGCGACCGTCTCGCGCGCTTCGAGCTTCTCGCGCGCTTCGAGGCCGCGCTTGAACTTGGCGGCCTGGTTCACGACCTCCAGCAGCAGTTTGGTCGAGGTGTCCTTGAGCAGGTAGGAGTACGCGCCCGCCCGCCCGGCGCCGCGCTGCGACTCGTGGTCGCCGTAGGCGGTGAGGATCACGACCTGGGTGCACGGCAGTTGCTCCGTGAGCTGCTGGGTGGCCTCGATGCCGCCGAGGACGGGCATGCGCAGGTCCATGAGCACGACGTCGGGATCGACCTCGAGGGCCGTGCGCACGCCGTCGAGCCCATCCCCGGCCTCGCCGACCACCTCGACGCCACCGCCGGTCAGGACCTCGCACAGCAGCTCCCGCGCGGCAACGTCGTCGTCCACAACGACCACCCGCGCCGGCACCAGCGCCACGGGATCAGCATCGCAGGTCGCGGCTCCCACAACAGGCGCCATGACGAAAATGACACGTTCGGGCCAGGACAATTCCGGCGAGAGGGCTGGTCACCCGAGGGCGTCGACGAGCCGGGCGAGCCGGCGCCGTGCCGCGCCCAGGGCGCGCTCCACGTCGAACAGGCCGGCGGCCACGTCGTCGCTCGCGGTGCCGGCCAGCGCCTCGGCGATGGCCGTGATCCGGCGGGTCAGCTCGTCGAGCGCGGTCGCGAGCGAGGAGAGCTCGGCTGCCTCGCGCGTGGCCACGGCCCGGTTTTACCCGAGGAGCTTCGAGCGATGGTCGGTAGCATCGAGCTCTCGTGCTGAACCGCCTCGACCTTCGTGGCGCCGGCGGTGACCTTGCCGCCCGCCTGCCCCGCCCGCCTGCCCCTGGCGACGGGCCGCTCGCCGCGGTGCAGGCGATCATCGCCGACGTCCGTGCTCGAGGTGACGCGGCGGTTCGCGAGCACACGGCGCGGTTCGACGGGGCCGACATCGACTCGCTCATGGTCGACGCAGGGGAGTTGGAGGCCGCGGTCCGCGGCCTCCAACCGGTGTTGCGGGAGGCACTCGAGGTCGCCGCCGAGGCCATCACCGGCTACCACCGCGAGCAGCGGCGGGTCGACTCCCGGCACGCCCACGACGGCATCGTCGTGACCGAGATCGCCCGGCCGGTGGCGCGCGCCGGGCTCTACGTTCCGGGCGGGCGCGCGCAGTACCCCTCGACGGTGCTCATGACCGCACTACCGGCGCGGGTTGCGGGCGTGCCCGAGCTGGCCCTGTGTGTGCCGCCGGGAACCGACGGGCGGGTGGCCGCGCCCACGCTGGCGGCGGCCGCCATCGCGGGTGTCGACGAGGTGTACCGGATCGGGGGCGCGCAGGCGATCGCCGCGCTCGCCTACGGCACGGAGACCGTGCGGCCGGTCGACGTCGTCGTGGGCCCGGGCAACGTGTACGTCGCTCTGGCCAAGCGCGAGGTGTCCGGCGTCGTGGGGATCCCAGCCGGCTTCGCCGGGCCGTCCGAGGTGGTCGTGGTGGCCGACGAAACGGCGCCCGTGGCGTTCGCGGCGATCGACCTCGTGGTCCAGGCCGAGCACGGCCCCGACGGGCTCGCGTGGCTGCTCACGTGGTCGGACGAGGTCGCCGACGCGGTGAGCGAGGCCGTGGCCAAGCTCGTGGTGGCGTCGCCTCGACGGGCCGAGATCGAGAGCACCCTCGACTCCGGGGGCTACGCCGTGCTCGTCGACGGCCCCGAGCAGGCGATGGCGGTGGCCAACCTGATCGCGCCCGAGCACCTCGAGCTCATGACCGAGGCACCCGACGACCTGGTCGAGCTGGTCAGCAACGCAGGCGCGGTGTTCTGTGGGCCGTGGACGCCGGCGTCGGTTGGCGACTACCTCGCGGGGCCCAGCCACGTCCTGCCCACCCACGGCTCGGCCCGGTTCGCGGGCGGGCTGCGGGTCGACGATTTCTTGAAGCACATGCACGTCGTCTCGCTCGACGAGAAGGCATTGGCGCGGGTGGCGCCCCACATCGCCGCCATCGCCGAGGCAGAGGGGTTGACCGCGCACGCCGACTCCGTGCGGGTGCGCGCGCGATGAGCATCGCGCCTCGTAGCGATGTCGCCGGCCTCGAGGGCTACCACTCACCGCAGGTGGCCGTCGACGGCGTTCTTGGAGGAGCTGGCGGCTATTCTGTTCAACCGCTACCCGGATCGCGACGCAGTCGCGCTGCGGCGCACGATCGGCGAGTTCCACGGCGTCGGCCTCGAGAACGTGTTCGCGGGCAACGGCTCCAACGAGGTACTGCAGGCGTTGTGCCTCGCCTACGGCGGCGCTGGGCGCTCGGTCGCCGTGTTCGAGCCCACCTACGCGCTCCACTCGCACATCGCCCGTATCACGGGCACCGCGGTGGTCACGGGGGAGCGCCACGCCGACTTCACGCTCGACCTCGACGAGGTGGCGCGCGTGCTGCGGGACGCGTCGCCGGCCATCACGTTCCTGTGCTCACCGAACAACCCGACCGGCATGGTGGAGCCGGCGGAGTCAGTGGCCGCCGTGATGGCGGGTGCACCCGGCCTCGTCGTCGTCGACGAGGCCTACGGGCAGTTCGCACCACGGTCTGCGATCGACGAAGTCGCCGACGACCGATCGCTGGTCGTGGTGCGCACGTTCTCGAAGACGTGGTCGATGGCGGCCGCGCGTCTCGGCTACTGCGTTGCTCCCGCGTGGGCGGTCCGGGAGCTCGAGAAGGTCACGCTGCCGTACCACCTCGACTCTGTGAAGCAACTCGGCGGCCGGCTGGCGCTGCAGTACCGCGCCGAGATGGAGGCACGGGTGGCCGCGCTGGTCGAGGAGCGAGGCCGGCTGGCGGCGGCGCTGGCCGAGCTGGCGGTCGACGTGTGGCCGTCGGGCGCCAACTTCATCCTGTTCCGGCCGCGGACACGCGACGGGGCCGACGTGTGGCAGCAGTTGCTCGACCGGTCCGTGCTCGTGCGCGACTTCTCGACGTGGCCGCGGCTCGAGGGTTGCCTTCGAGTCACTGTCGGCACGCCGCACGAGAACGACGTCTTCCTGTCCGCGCTGCGCGAGGTGCTCGCGTGATGAGGACCGCGAAGCGCCGGCGCGTCACGAAGGAGACCTCGATCGAGCTCGCGCTGGTCCTCGACGGGTCGGGGGAGGCCGCTGTCACCACCGGCCTGCCCTTCTTCGACCACATGCTGGCCCAGCTCGGGAAGCACGGCGGGTTCGACCTCGAGCTCAGAGCGTCGGGCGACCTCGAGGTCGATGCCCACCACACGGTCGAGGACGTCGGCATCGCCCTCGGAGAGGCGCTGGCCGAGGCCCTGGGCGACAAGGCGGGTATCCGCCGGTTCGCGTCGATCTCGCTGCCGCTCGACGAGGCCCTCGTCGACGTGGCCCTCGACCTGTCGGGCCGCCCGTACCTGCACTACGAGGTCGAACCGGCGCCCGAGCCACTCGGCTCGCCACCGTTCGACCCACAGCTGGCGGAGGAGTTCTGGCGGGCCTTCGCGACCGCGGCCGGGCTCACCCTGCACCTGCGCATGCGCAGCGGCAAGAACCCGCACCACGTGCTCGAGGCGTCGTTCAAAGGCGTGGCGCGCGCGTTGCGCGACGCGGTCCGCGTCGAAGGCGGCGACATCCCCTCGACCAAAGGCACGTTGTGATCGCCGTCCTCGACTACGGCATCGGCAACCTCCGGTCGGCACAGAAGGCGCTGGAGCGCGTCGGCGCCGACGCCGCGCTCGTCACGACGCCGGCCGCCGTCGACGGAGCCGCCGGCGTGGTGCTGCCGGGCGTCGGGAACTTCGGCCGGTGCATGGAGGCGCTGAGGTCGTCGGGTCTCGACGGCGCCGCCCGGTTCGCCATCGAGTCCGGCACGCCGTTCCTCGGGGTCTGTGTCGGCATGCAGATGCTCTACGAGGGCTCGGAGGAGGAGCCCGACGTGCCCGGGCTGGGCATCCTGCCCGGTGTCGTGCGCCGGCTCCTTCCCGGTGTGAAGCGGCCGCAGATGCAGTGGAACGTCGTCGACCACGACGGCAGCGCCCTGTTCGCCGGGATGCCCGACCCGACGTGGATGTACTTCGTCCACTCGTACGCGCCCGAACCTTCGCCGGAGGTGGTGGCCACGTGCGACTACGGGGGCGCAGTCGTCGCCGCCGTCGAGCGCGGCCGGCTGTGGGCAACGCAGTTCCACCCCGAGAAGTCCGGCGCCAACGGCCTGCAGCTGCTGGCCAACTTCCTCGCCGCCACGGGCGGCTGAGTCATGGGCAGCTGAGCGAGATGGAGCTCTTCCCGGCGATCGACCTGCGCGGCGGGCAGTGCGTGCGCCTGTACCAGGGCGATTTCGAGCAGGAGAAGGTCTACGGCGCCGACCCCGTCACGGTGGCGAAGGAGTACCTGGCCGCGGGCGCGCGGTGGTTGCACGTCGTCGACCTCGACGCCGCCCGCACCGGTGTGCCCGAGAACCGTGCCGTCATCGCCGCCATAGCCGGCGCCGTCCGTCCCTCGGTGCAGGTGCAGGCGAGTGGGGGAGTGCGCGACCGGGCTGCGGCCGAGGCGCTGATCGCGACGGGTGCCACACGCGTCGTGATCGGCACGGCTGCGCTCGACAATCCGGAGCTGGTCGCCGAGCTGGCGCTCGAGATGCCCGTCGCCGTCGGCCTCGACGTGCGTGGCCGCTCGCTCGCCGTCAGGGGCTGGACCGAGGACTCGGGTGTCGACCTCCTCGACGTGCTCGGTCGACTGGCCGGTATCGGCGTGGCCGCCGTCGTGTGCACCCAGATCGATCGCGACGGCACGATGGCCGGGCCTGATCTCGAAGGGCTGGCGACGGTGCTGGGAACGACCCGCATCGACGTGATCGCGTCGGGCGGCGTGGGCTCGCTCGCCGATCTCGAAGCGCTCGCCTCGCTCGAGACGGGTGGCCGGCGGCTGGCCGGCGCGATCGTGGGCCGCGCGCTCTACGAGGGCGCGTTCACCGCGGAGGAGGCGATCGCCACGTGCGCACGGTGCCGGTGATCCCCTGTCTCGGCGTCGACGCCGGTCGCGTCGTTAAGGGGGTGAACTTCGTCGGCTTGCGAGACGCGGGCGACCCGGTCGAGCTGGCGGCGCGTTACGACCAGGAGGGCGCCGACGAAGTGGTGTTCCTCGACATCACCGCGTCGTCCGACGCGCGGGACACGATGGTCGACGTTGTGAGCCGCACCGCCGACGAGGTGTTCATCCCCTTCACCGTCGGCGGCGGCGTGCGCTCGGTCGACGACGGACGGAGGCTGCTGCGGGCCGGTGCCGACAAGGTGGCGGTGAACACGGCCGCGGTCGCCCGCAACACGCTCGTCGGCGAGCTCGCCGACGAGTTCGGCGCCCAATGCGTGGTGGTGGCCGTCGACGCCCGGCGGGCGAGCGTCGGCTGGGAGGTGTGGACGCACGGCGGCCGAAAGCCGACCGGGCTCGACGCGGTGTCGTGGACGGTCGAGTGCGAGCGGCTCGGCGCGGGGGAGATCCTGCTCACGTCGATGGACCGCGATGGCACCCGTGACGGCTTCGATCTCGAGCTGACGCGAGCGGTGACCGACGCCGTCGGCATCCCGGTGGTCGCCAGCGGCGGCGTGGGGACCCTGGAGCACCTCGCCCAGGGCGCGCTCGAGGGCGGGGCCGACGCCGTGCTGGCGGCGTCGATCTTCCACTTCGGCCAGCACTCGGTCGGTGAGGCCAAGGAGCATCTGGCCGCGCGCGGGATCGCCGTGCGGCCGGTACCGTCGTGACGGAGATGGCCGCGCGCGACCAGAAGCAGCCGATCAAGATGCTGAGCGACCGCGTGCTCGTGCAGCTGCCCGAGACCGAGGGCGAGCGCAAGTCGCGCGCCGGCATTCTCATCCCGGCCACGGCGCAGGTGTCCAAGCGGTTGGCGTGGGCCGAGGTGGTGGCCGTTGGGCCGCACGTGCGCAACATCGAGCCCGGCGACCAGGTGCTGTTCAACCCCGAGGATCGGTACGAGGTCGAGGTGCGCGAAGAGCAGTACCTGATCCTGCGCGAGCGTGACATCCATGCCGTCGCCTCCGAGCGAATCGAGGGCGGCACGGGGCTTTATCTCTGACGGGCCGGGGCACACTCACCCGGTGACCGACACCTCGGCGTGGCTCGTGGCATCCGACCATCCCGCCCTCACGCGGCCGGAGGCGGTGCGCATCGACGACCCCCGACGTCCCGACCGTCTGGCCTGGAACGCGTTCCGCACGCTCGCCGAGTGGAACAGCGACGTATGGGTACCGGCGCTGCTCGAGGAGGCGCTCGGTCGCGACAACCCGCTTTCGGGCCTCGACTGGGCCGGCGCGGCCGTCGAGCTGTGGCGCACCGGGGTGGTGCACGCCGATGCCGTCGACGTGACGCTCGACGGGCCCGAAGCCGTCGTCCTCGTCGAAGCGACGTTCGCGACCGAGCTCGAGCTCGACCGGTTCTCGCACGGCATCGACCGCGCCATGGAGCTCGTGCGGGGCGGGCCGCGGCAGGCGGCGTTCGCACTGGTCGTACCCGACTGGGACGAGGGCCTCGAAGAGAGGCTGGCCGACTTCTTCACCGCCGATCTCGGTGGAGCCGAGATGGGCGATGCCCACGGGCTGCGCGGCGACGTGCCTCACATGGGACGACCTCGTCGAGCTCGCCCTCGACCTGGCCGAGGAAGCCAACGAGTTCCGCGTCGAGCAGGTGCACCTGCTCGCCACCGAGCTGCAGGATCGCTTCCCCCAGTCCGCTCTCTGAGGCCCGTAATCGTCGGGTGCGCCGCAGGCCGACGCGTACGATTGACCCGTGCCCACGGCCACTCCCATTGCCTTCACCGACGACGACCTCGGCCGGATCGCCTACAACGCCGACGGGCTCGTGCCTGCCGTCGTGCAGGAGCACGGCACGGGGCAGGTGCTCACGCGGGCGTGGATGAACGAAGAGGCGTTGCGCCGCACGCTGACGACAGGCCGCACGTGGTTCTGGAGCCGGTCGCGGAACGAGTACTGGCGCAAGGGCGACACGTCGGGCGATCGCCAGTGGGTGCGCGAGGCGTACTCTGCGACGGCGACACCGTGCTCGTGGTGGTCGAACAGGAGGGCCGCGGCGCCTGCCACACCGGCGAGCACAGCTGCTTCTACCGGTCGTTCGGTGCTCAAACCCAGTAGGGACGACTTCCGGTCACTCGCGCGGGACCACACCGTGGTCCCCGTCTGGAAGGAGCGCCTCGCCGACCTCGAGACGCCGGTGGCCGCGTTCAGCAAGCTTGTCGGCCCGGGCGCCGGCTTCCTGCTCGAGACGGTCGAGCACGGCGGGCGCTGGGGTCGCTTCTCGTTCGTGGGCCGCGATCCGTCGGCAGTGCTCGTCGCGCGCGAGGGCCGCCTCGACGTCGCGGGCGACCTCCCGGCCTCTGTCCCCCGTGACCGCGGTGTGCTCGCCGCCGTCGAGGCCATCCTCGCCGCCTACCGCGCGCCCGACCTGCCCGACCTCCCGCCGCTCCAGAGCGGGCTCGTCGGCTATCTCGGCTAC
>VAXF01000191.1 GCA_005888395.1 Actinomycetota bacterium
TGAAGGCGTCAGAGACAGGGTTGGAGCGCTCGTGGCGGTGGAGCGCGATGCGGATGTTGTCGACGACCGTGAGGTAGGGGAACAGGCGCACGTTCTGCAGGGTGCGGCCGATGCCGAGCCGGGCCCGGTCGCCGGGCGCGTGGTGGAGCAGGTCGGCCCCGCGGTAGGAGATCGCGCCCTCGGTCACCGGCTGGAAGCCGGAAACGCACTCCATGAGCGTCGTCTTGCCGGCGCCGTTGGGGCCGATCAGCCCGACGGTCTCGCCCTCGCGCACGTCGAGGTCGACCTCGCCGAGGGCCTGGAGGCCGCCGAAGCGCACGCTGACACCGCGGCACTGCAGCACCGTCGGCGCCTCGTCACGGGGAAGCGATGCCCGCTCGGACGCGGCCGCTGCCGCCGGCGCGTCCGCGTCCGCTGCCGCAGGCGCCCCGCGGCCACGGGCCACCAGGGGCCGTCGCCGCGCGCCCCGCCGTTGCGGGCGGCGGGCGCCCGAGCTGTCGGCTGCCACTACCTCAGAAGCCGCTCACGAGGCCGTCGGAGACCATCTTGTACTTCAGGTTTAACTGGGCCTCGAACACCGCCATCTTCTCGTAGCCGTGGGAGTAGTTCGACGAGCCCTTGAACGTGATCGGGCCGCTGATGAGGTCGGAGTAGTTGTCGTAACTCTTGAGCGCGGCGACGAGCCGTAAGCGGGTGAGGTCGGGGCCGGCGTCCTTCATGGCCTTCAGCCAGAAGTGCACCAGCGTGTAGCCGCCGGCGCCCGTGCCGCCGTTCTTCTGCCAATCTAACTCGCCGTAGGTCTTGGCCCAGACGGCGTGGCTCTGTGCCATCTGCGCGCACTTCGTCGTGTCGTTGGCCTGCGGCGCGAGGTAGTAGCAGCCGCCCGACAGTCCGCGCACCTTCAGCTGGCCCCACTTGTTGCCCATCAGCGCGAGCTCGGCCTCGCCGTCGTGGGCGAAGTCGGAGAACGTGTAGTTCCACGTGCACAGCTGAGCGTTGCACTGCGCGATCTGGCGCGACGTCGTGACCGGGTCTTGCAGCGGCACGAACACCTCGACGCCCTTGGTCTTGAAGTCCTGGATCTCAGTGGTGTAGTCGGTCTGCTCGGTGGGCTTCTGCACCGCGCCCTTGGCCACGATCTGCATGCCGTGCTTGGCCAGCTGGTTCTGGAACACCTGGACGATCGGCGAGATGTAGGGCGAGTCGAGGTAGGAGACACCGACCTTCTTGCCCTTGAGAGCGGGGCTGGTGGCCATGAAGTCGGCCAGCTTGATGACGTGCGTGTCGTAGCTGCCGAGCACCTGGAACATGTTGAGTAACTTGAACTTCGCCTCGGAGCCGCCGCCACCCATGTAGGGCACGCCGCGGGCGTGAGCTTCCTTCGCCACCGCTGCGATCTGGTCGACGCCGAGGGTGCCCTCGACGAAGAAGTTCTTGTCGTTGTCGACCAGTTGCTTCGCCGCTAAGTTCCCGCCGTCGACCGTGTACTTGTCGTCGGCGATGTCGAGGACGACCTTGCGGCCGTTGATGCCGGTCGCGTTGATGACGGCGAGGCTGGCCTTCACTCCCTTGATCGGCTGGTCGGCCAGACCCCACGGCGCGCCGTTGAGGGTGACCGGCGCGTGCAGCCCGTACTTGATCTCGCTGGCGCTCACGCCGGTGCGGTCGCCGCCGGCTGCGGTCGTGGGAGTCGCGCCGGCCACGGCGGGCGCAGTGGCCTGGGACGAGCCCGACTTCTTCGTGCCGCCGGTGGTGCCCGCGGGCGCGACGTAGCCGGGCTGCCCGGGCGCGATCGTCGTCGCGGCCCCGCCACTCGGCACGGTCTCACCCGGCGCGGTGCTCGCGCTGGAGTTCACCGTGGTCGACGTGCCACCGGCGATCGTGACCTTCTTCTTGTTGCCGCCGCTGGCGGCAACGGCGATGGCGACGATCAAGATGACGACCGCCGCGGCACTGCTCACGCCCACGGCGATCACCGTGCGCTGGCCGTACCGCTCGGTCAGCCGTTGGAGAAGGTTCGGCACCTTCCACCCCCAGTCTCGAAATGCGCCGGAAACCTACCCCAATCCGTGAAATTCTTAGCCGCGCCCCTCGCCCTAGCTGCGGGGCTGCCCCGCGGCCTCGATTCGGGCGTGGGCCCGGCGCAGGCCCGCCTCCACCTCGGCGTCGTCGTCGTGGGCGACCTTGCGCTCGAGCTCCTGCTCGGCCTGCCGGGCGCGCTCGAGGTCGATCTGGGAGCCCAGCTCGGCCACGTCGCTCAGGATGATGACCCGGTCGTCACGAACTTGGACAAACCCGCCATGCACGGCCGCCACCTCGTCGGGCGCGCCCGACCGGCGGATCTTCACGACGCCGACGTCGAGGGCGCCGAGGAACGGGACGTGACCGGTGAGGAAGGCGATCTCCCCCTCCGTCGTACGGCACACCACCATCTCGGCGTCGCCCGTGAACAGGACCCGCTCGGGCGACACCAACTCGACTTGCAACACGCGTCAGCGCTCCTGGAGCTGCTTGTTCTTCTCGAGCACGGTCTCGACGCCGCCGACGTTGAAGAACGCCTGCTCGGGGACCTCGTCGAGCTCGCCGTCGACGAGGGCCTCGAACGAGGTGACCGTCTCCTCCACCGGCACGTAGATGCCCTTGAGCCCGGTGAACACCTCGCCCACGAAGAACGGCTGCGACAGGAAGCGCTCGATCTTGCGCGCCCGGCTGACGGTCACCCTGTCCTCCTCCGACAGCTCGTCGAGGCCGAGGATGGCGATGATGTCCTGCAGCTCCTTGTAGCGCTGCAGCACCTCCTGCACGCGCCGGGCCACCGCGTAGTGGCGGTCGCCGACCACCTCGGGCGTGAGGATGCTGCTCGTCGACGCGAGCGGGTCGACGGCCGGGTAGATGCCGAGCGACGCGATCTGCCGCGACAGCTCGGTGGTGGCGTCGAGGTGTGTGAACGTCGTGAACGGCGCCGGGTCGGTGTAGTCGTCGGCCGGCACGTAGACGGCCTGGATCGAGGTGATCGAGCGGCCTCGGGTGGAGGTGATCCGCTCCTGCAGCTCGCCCATCTCGTCGGCGAGCGTGGGCTGATAACCCACGGCCGACGGCATGCGGCCGAGCAGCGTCGACACCTCCGAGCCGGCCTGCACGAACCGGAAGATGTTGTCGACGAACAGCAGCACGTCCTGTTGTTGCACGTCACGGAAGTACTCGGCCATCGTGAGCGCGGCGAGGCCCACCCGCAGGCGGACGCCGGGCGGCTCGTCCATCTGGCCGTACACGAGGGCGGCCTTCTCGATGACCCCCGACTCCTTCATCTCGAGCCAGAGGTCGTTGCCCTCGCGTGTGCGCTCGCCCACGCCGGCGAACACCGACACGCCGCCGTGCTGCTGGGCGACGCGGTTGATCATCTCGAGGATGATGACGGTCTTGCCGACGCCGGCCCCGCCGAAGAGGCCGATCTTGCCACCGCGCACGTAGGGCTCGAGCAGGTCGATCACCTTGATGCCGGTCTCGAACATCTCCCGCCGCGGCTCGAGCTGGTCGAACGGCGGCGCGTCGCGGTGAATCTCCCACCGGTCCTCGATGCCCTCGGTGACCGTGTCGGCGTCGAGCGGCTCGCCGATCACGTTGAACACGTGGCCGAGCACGCCGGGCCCGACCGGGACGGTGATTCCGTGGCCGAGGTTGCGCACGACCTGGCCCCGGCGCATGCCGTCGGTGGGCTTCATGCAGATGGCCCGCGCCCGGCTGTCGCCGAGCTGCTGGGCGACCTCGGCGGTGATCGTGGTCTTGTGGCCCTCGAGCTCGACGTCCATCTCCAGCGCGTGGGTGATCTCGGGCAGGGCGTCGGGCGGGAACTCGACGTCGACCACGGGACCGGCGATGGCCACCACGCGGCCGTCCTTGAGCTCGCGCTCGGGGGCCTCGGTCTCGGTCAGTGCGCTCGTCACGATGCGACAGCTCCTTGTTCTGCACGGTTTTCGGCGGCAGGGCCGGCGGGGCCGGTGGCGCCCGCTTGGCGCAGCGCCTCGGCGCCGCCGACGATCTCCATGATCTCCGTGGTGATGGTGTCCTGCCGGGCCCGGTTCATGACCCGGGTCAGGTTCGTGATCAGGTC
>VAXF01000192.1:0-1841 GCA_005888395.1 Actinomycetota bacterium
AGAGGCGAACGTGCTGCGGTACCAGCCGCGCGGCGTCGGCGTCGTGATCTCGCCCTGGAACTTCCCGCTCGCCATCCCGACGGGCATGACGGTCGCCGCTCTGGTGACGGGCAACACCGTGATCCTGAAGCCGGCCGAGCAGACGCCGGCGGTGGCGGCGAAGCTCGTCGAGGCCCTGCATTCCGCCGGGTTGCCCGACGGCGTGCTCGGCTTCCTTCCGGGACGTGGCGAGGAGGTGGGCGCCCACCTGGTTGCCCACCCCGACGTCGCCTTCATCGTGTTCACCGGCTCGAAGGACGTCGGACTCGGCATCATCGAGGCCGCGGCCGTGCACCGTCCCGGGCAGCACCACGTCAAGAAGGTCGTGGCCGAGATGGGAGGCAAGAACGCCATCGTCGTCGACGGCGACGCCGACCTCGACGTGGCCGTGCCCGCGATCGTGCAATCGGCGTTCGGCTACGCCGGCCAGAAGTGCTCGGCGGCGAGCCGCCTGGTCGTGGTCGAGCGCGTCCATGATCAGCTGGTCGAGCGGCTGGTCGGGGCGGCGCGCGAGCTGCGCATCGGCCACCCGCGGGAGATGGCGGTCACCGTAGGCCCCCTGATCGACGCCGACGCCTACGAGCGGGTCCGGTCGTACGTCGCGCTCGCCTCCGATGAGGGCGAGGTGGTGCTGGCGCGTGACGACGTGCCCGACGAAGGCTGGTTCGTCGGGCCGACGATCGTGACCAACGTCGGCGTCGACGCGCGTGTGGCGACCGACGAGGTCTTCGGCCCTCTCCTTTGCGTGTTCCGGGCATCCGACTTCGACGACGCCCTTGCCGTGGCCAACGCCACCGACTACGCGCTCACGGCCGGCGTGTTCTCGCGCTCGCCGTCGCACATCGCGCGCGCCGCGACTGAGCTGCGGGCGGGCAACGTCTACGTCAACCGCGCCATAACCGGCGCCGTCGTCGGGCGCCAGCCGTTCGGCGGCTACGGCCTGTCAGGAGTCGGGTCGAAGGCCGGCGGGCCCGACTACCTCCTGCAGTTCGTCGAGCCCCGCGTCGTGACCGAGAACACCCTGCGTCAAGGCTTCGCGCCCCTCGACTGACCTCTCGCTCGACTAACTTGGGCCGCCGGGGCCGTTGGCGCAGTTGGTAGCGCACTTGCATGACGCGCAAGGGGTCAGAGGTTCGAGTCCTCTACGGCCCACGAACGAAGGCGCTGGTCGGGATTTCTGAATTGGTCTCACCGAGCGCGCCGGGGAGCCCTGCAGGGCCGGTGATATCGAGCTTCTCGTCGACATTCGCCGCGCATGTGCTGGTACCAGGCATCCCCACCATGCCTCAGGCGAGTGTGCGGGAATGACGCCTGACAGCGAATCGGCGCCGGCATCATGTTCCCGTGCCCGGTCGTGCTCTGCGTATCGTTGGCTACGAGTCGAGCTCGGCCAGTACTTCACCGATGATCTTCGTTGCCTCGTGGGCAGGGAGCGGGTCGCCGCCTTGGGCCTCCGCGACCTCAGCGGCAAAATCCTCGACTGAGTGAACGCCGCCGACGAGCACGTGGCGCAGCGCCTCGCCGCTGGCGTCGGGATCGTTCAGAGCGGCCACCGCCGGTCCGACTGCATGATCGGCCGAAGTCGCCACCGCGTGGACAAGGGTCATGGCCTCCTGGCGGCCGCTGGCGGTCGAAACGGCCGGCGCTCTATCGGGGTCCTGTTGAAGGTCCCACTCGGCGAGCGCCTCGTCATACCCGCCCTCGCCCGGATGGAGCACACGGGTTGTCGGCGACGCATTCGTCTTCGTGCCCTCGTCATCAGCACGGTCGGACGAGGGGGCCTCACTGTCATCCGCTTCGAG
>VAXF01000192.1:1871-7197 GCA_005888395.1 Actinomycetota bacterium
ATGTCCATACGGGCAGGTCTCCTGGCGCGACCAACATCGGCACGGGGTCGAGACCTGATCCCTACCCAAGGTGGCCGCGTGCGATGTGTGTAGGAACCGGACCTTGGCGGCGGGATCGGCACTTTCCGGTTGGCAAGGTTGGCGTCCGTACACTCCGCGCATGGGCGTCCGACGGCTCGTTGCTGATGCGCACGCTCGGCCCCGAGGAGCGGGACCGGTCCGTCGGCGGTGGCGTTGTCGCGACGCTCGTTCCTTCAATCGCTCTCGCCGATGTACTCGTCCACCACCAAAACATCCGCCGTCCGCTCAATCGACCGCGCATTGTCCCGACGGAGCGACTACTACGCGTCCTCGATCATCCCGATCCCTTCGCCGCTCCTCGCAGTCGGACCCGCGGACTGCGATTCGACGCGACAGACGTCTCCTGGTCGCGCGGCGATGGTCCCAAGGTTCGAGGGACCGGTGAAGCGATCGCCATGGCCATCGCCGGACGGCTCGCCGCACTCGATGACCTGACCGGCGACGGCGTTCGGGTTCTGCGCACGCGCCTCGGCTCCTCCTGACCCGAGCGGCGGTTGACGGCACATCCCGAGAGCTAATCGGTTGACATAGCGAGCCACCACGTGAGGCCGAAGGCGTCTCGCACGGTCACCGAACGAGTCCGTTGGAGCCGGTTCATATGCGCTCGTTCGCGGGAAGAAGCGTTGGCTGCCTCCAAGCGTCGGCCGCGCGGCGGCGGTGCTAGCTTCCGCCCTCGGAACGCGCCGAGCCGGATGCCGAATCAACTGGAGGTCCGATGGCGGGGACGGAAGCGGTTCCGGCGGTCGTGACGGTGAGCTTCGAAGGACCGGAGCCGCAGCGCAGGCTCACCATCGCGTTCCGCATCATTCTCGCGATCCCTCATCTGCTGTATCTCTCGGTGCTGGCGATCGTCGTGTTCTTCACGACCGTCGTGGCGTGGTTCGCGGCGCTGATACTGGGTCGGCTCCCGAGCGGCCTCGCCATCTTCCTCGGGCGGCTCTTGCAGTACTGGGCCCGGGTCTACGCCTACGCGATCCTGTTGCTCACCGATCGCTACCCGCGGTTCGGGTTGGACGCACCCGACTACCCCGTCTCGGTGGAGCTCTCGCCCGGCCGCCTCAACCGCCTGGCAGTGCTGTTCCGAATCGTGCTCGCCGTTCCCGCCGCGATCGTCATATGGCTGGTGGGAAGCGGCGTCACCGTCGCCTCCATCTTCGTCTGGCTCATCGCTCTCGTCCTCGGCCGGCTGCCGCAGCCGCTGTTCGAGGCCTACGCCGCCATCCTGCGCTATGAGGTTCGCTACTACGCGTATCTGGCCATGCTGACCAGCGAGTACCCGCGGCGGTTGTTCGGTGACGGCCCGGATGAAGAGATGCCGGCCGGAGCCGGGTCCGCAGTCGACGCGCCCGCGCCCGACCTGCCGTCGTTCTTGCCCGCTCGGCCACCCGTCGCGCCCGACCTGCCGGCATTCCTTCCTGCCCGCCCGCGCGTAACACGCCTCGTCCTGTCGCGCGGGGGCAAGCGCCTAGTAGTGCTGATCGTGGCGCTCGGCGTCGTGTTCGGCGTGGGAGGCTCGATCACTGTCGGCGTGACGACGGCTCGGAGTCACGGCACCGGGAGGAAGCTCGCCGACGACCACACAGTGCTAACCGCCGCGGTTCAGGAGTTCTCGACCGAGGCACAGGGTTGCGCGCTCGGAGGAGGCGCGCCGTGCCTGCATGCGGCCGACGAGCGTCTTGCTGGCGCGTTCGCTCGCTTCCGCACTGAGCTCGAGTCGTTGTCGTTCCCCCTGGGTGTGGACCCCCTCGCGTCTCGCGTTGAGCAGGACACGACCGCGATCGTCAACCTGCTACGCCAGCTTGCGTCGATCTCGGACGCGGCCCAATACCAGGCCGTCGCGGCGCAGTTCCAGACCCTCGGCAACCGCTTCGACGCCGACTACAGGGAACTGCTGTTGCGCCTGCTCGGTACTTAGCGACGCGGCGCTTGCTCAGCGCAGGAGCGCCACCGCGATCACCGCTTGCGCGTTGAAGAAGGCGTGGGCCAGCGTCGATGTTCCCAGCCGTCGGGTGTAGTAGCGCAGGGTTCCGAGGACGAGGCCGCCACCCGCCACGGCCAGCGCGTATACGAGCGTCAGCCAACCCTGCCAGGCAAGCAGGTGTGCGGCTCCGAAGAGCACCGAGGTGATAACGATGCCGCCGACGGGCCCCGCCACGTCGACGAGGCGGGTCTGGAGCAGCCCGCGGAAGAACAGCTCCTCTACGAGCGGTGCGCCCACGCACACCACAACGACGAGCACTGCCCACCCGGCGCGACCATGGGCCACACGTGCGAACACCGACCGGTCGGGCGCGCGCACATGGTGGAAGGGTGTCGGGATCGGAGAGACGACGACCCCGGACGCCGCCCGGGCCGCGAGCGAGCCGGCCAGCCCGAATCCCAGGTCGACCGGTCGGACCCGCCATCCGAAGTCGCGAGCCAGCGAACCCGTCCCGCGCCGTCGGCTGACGTAGAAGCACGCGCCGAGCAGTCCTGCCCAGAGTCCGATCTCGGTCGCAGCGAGCCCGACGGTGCGCCCGCCGGGGTGACCGGTGGCCCAGAGCACCGCCGCCACCCCGAACGCGAGTGCGACGCCGACGACGTAGCCCGCGAGCGCGAGGCCGAGACCGGGAAGGCCCGTCTCGCGAGGCACCGGCGGCTCGACGGGCGCTGCGTCCCACTGGACAGCGGTGCTGTTGGCCGCATAGGCAGTCCACCGCGTTCCGTCCCACCAGCGGAAACGGAGTCGCCCGAACGGATCAGGGTGCCAGCCCGGGTCGGACGGCTCAGGCGCGTCCATCACCGGCGCAACCGTACAGAGAGCTCCTACTGGGGCGCGGCGGTGAGGGCGGCGGAGTCGCTGACGGGGCCGTTCTCCTCGGCGTTGTTGCCGGCTCTGCCTACGCTGCCGTGGTGACGGACGACATCTCGGAGCGGTTGGTCGACGGGCTCAACGCCACCTACGGCCGGCATCCCGGGCATCGGGCTGCACACGCGAAGGGCATGCTGTGCGCGGCGACGTTCACGCCGACACCGGACGCGGCATCGCTGAGCCGGGCACCGCACCTCGCCGGTGACACGCGGCGCGCCCACGTGCGCTTCTCCAACGGCAGCGGCGACCCCACTGCGCCGGATGCAGCCAGAGACGGCCGGGGCATGGCCGTGAAGATCTACCTGCCCGACGGCACCACCACCGACATCGTGGCGCTGTCGTTGCCGGCGTTCTTCGCCCGTACGCCCGAGGACCTCCTCGCGTTCAACGAGGCGCGCCGGCCCGATCCCTCCACGGGCCAGCCCGATCTCGCCAAGGTCGGTGCCTACCTCGCCGAGCACCCAGAGGCCGTGCCGGCGGTGACCGCGGCCGTGACGCATCCGATCCCCGCCAGCTACGCCGCGCTCACGTATCACGCGCTGCACGCCTTCGGGTTCGTCGCCGCCGGCGGCAGTGTCCGCTACGGCCGGTATCACTTCCTGCCCGCGGCGGGGGAGGCGGCGCTGAGCGATGACGAAGCCGCGGGAGCCGCGCCCGACTACCTCGTGGCAGAGCTCACCGAGAGGCTGGCGCGCGCGCCCGTCGTCTTCGACGTCGACGTGCAACTGGCGGGCGACGGCGACCCAGTGGACGACCCCACCGCACCGTGGCCCGATGCCCGCGAGGTGGTCAGGCTTGCCCGGCTCGAAATCGTGGCACCGGCGCACGATCGCGAGGTGGGTGGCGACGTGCTCGTGTTCGACCCGACGCGCGTTCCCGACGGGATCACGCTGAGCGCCGACCCGATCCTGCACGCTCGCCCGGGCGCCTACTCAGTCTCCGTCGCCCGCCGCACCGCCGTTGAGTCGTCCCGCTAGAGATCCAGCAGACCCTGCACCACGGGCAGCAGGTCGGTGTAGTGGTCCTTGCGCACCATGGCGTCGACCGCCGGCTCGCGCTCGGCCTGGCGCGCGAGGTCGTACGCGGTGACGAGCACGATCTTGGCGCTGGGCGCGGCGGCCTTGAGCATCGGAGCCGCCTCGAGCCCGGTGAGCGCGCCTTCGAGCGCGTGGTCGAGCAGGATCACGCTGGGCTCGAGGTCGCGAGCCAGCTCGATGGCCTCCTCGGCGGACGCCGCCTGTCCCTCGATCTGCAGCTGAGGCTCACTCGCGAGCAGCGTGCGGACCAGGAGGCGGAAGTCGGGGTCGTCCTCGACGACGACGAGCACTCGGAGCCGCTCGTCTCCCGCTGAAGTCACGCTGGCCGCGGCAGGCGCACGGCGAAGCAGGACCCGTGGGGACGGTTCTGCTCGTACCACGCGTCCCCTCCGTTGACGACAGCCAGCCCGCGAACGATCGACAGGCCCAGACCTGTGCCCTTGGCCCGGCGCGACGCGTCGTCGGCCCGCGCGAACTTGCCGAAGAGGCGCGGCACGAAGTGGTCGCACACGTGGACTTCCGCCCAGCCGCCGGCGTCGTGAGCCCGCGCCTCCACGGGAGGCTCGCCGTACTTGAACGCGTTCGATATGTAGTTGTCGAGGATCCGGTGCAGATGGTCCGGATCGGCGAGGACGGTGAGCTCGGACGAGCACGAGACCTCGATGTCGGGGGACCTCTCACCGAATTCCATGGCGACCTGCTCGAGCACGCCGGCGAGACAGATCTCCTCGATGCGCGCCTCTGTCACGCCGGCCTCGAGACCCGAGACGGTCAACAGGTCTTCGACGATCCGGTTGAGATGGTGCGCCTGGCGGCTTATCGCCCCCATGAACTCGCGCTTGTCGTCTTCGCTGATCCGGTCCCACGACTCGGTGAGGGTGGCTGCGAAGCCCATCACCGTCGCGAGCGGGCCGCGGAGATCGTGGGACGCGACAGCGACGAAGTCGCGCAGCGACTGGTTGGCCGCCTCCAGCACCGCGTTGGCCTGCTCGACCTGCAGGTTGGCGGCATAGAGCTGCGCTGTGACGCGCTCGGCGATGGACTCCGCCTCGAGCCGGGCGCGGTGCTCCCGATCGAGGCGCGTGCGCAACCGGTCCGGCTCCCCGCTCCCCATGGCCTCCACGATACGTACTAGCGAATACGGTCGGCGAGATGAGCGATCCCTTCACTGCCGGCCGCGACTTCGTCCGCCGGGAGGGACGCCTCCTCGAACAGCGCCTTTTCGCCACCGTCTTCGAGGGTGCGGCCCCCGATGGAGTCGTCGACGCGCTGCGCGGCTACCAGAACGCCGATGGCGGCTTCGGCCACGGCCTCGAGCCCGACAAGCGGTGCCCATTCAGCCAGCCCATCGACGTCG
>VAXF01000192.1:7204-7701 GCA_005888395.1 Actinomycetota bacterium
TGCTCCGCAGGGCGTGCGATTTCCTCGCAGCCGTCGCCGCGCCCGACGGCGCCGTCCCGCTCGCCTTTGCGTCGATCGAAGACTACCCCCATGCCGTCCACTGGGCGGACTGGGCGTATCAGCCGGGGCTGAACCCCACCGCCGGCCTCGTCGGCCGCCTGCACGGGCTCGGCGTCGAGCACGCCTGGATGGCCGCCGCCGCGGCGTGGTGCTGGAGGACGCTCGAACAGCGCATTCCCGACGAGGCCCACGAGCTCGGCGAGGTGCTCGTCTTCCTCGACCACTCGCCCGACCGTGCGCGCGCCGACGCCACCGCCGCCTTGGTGCGCGAGGCCCTGGCTGAGGCGCGGTGGTTCCGGCTCGATCCCACCGATCCCGAGTACGGCGTGACGCCGCTGCACGTGGCGCCGCGCCCCGACAGCCGCTGGCGACCGTTGTTCGCCGACGCGATCGTCGAGGGCCATCTCGAGCGTTTGGAGCGCGAGCAGCAGCCCGAC
>VAXF01000193.1:0-4776 GCA_005888395.1 Actinomycetota bacterium
CCGTTCGTCGAGCTCTACGTGATCATCCAGGTGGGCCACATCGTCGGCGTGGTGCCGACGATCGCGCTGCTCGTCGTCATCAGCCTGCTCGGCGCAAGCTTGTGCAAGCGCGAGGGCCTGGCCGTCATCCGGCGCATCCAGGAGCAGCTCGCCGAGCGGCGACTTCCCGGCGTCGCGCTCCTCGACGGTGCACTCGTGCTCCTGGCCGGCGCGCTGCTCCTCACCCCGGGCTTCGTCACCGACGGCGTTGGGCTGCTGCTCCTCCTCCCCCCGGTGCGCGCCGGCGCCCGGCGCATCCTCAAGCGGGCGCTGCTACGAAGGGTGGTCGTCACCACGACCCTCTACGAGAGCTGAGCCCCCATGACGACGTTCATCACGCGCCTCGACGCATCAGGCTCGGGGCCGCGGCTGGCGGTAAAGGACCTCATCGACGTCGAGGGCGTGCCCACCACCGCCGGCTCGCGTGCCGTCGAGCGCGGGGCCAAACCCGCCGAGGCCGACGCTTCCTGCCTGCGCGGCGCCCGCGCCGCCGGACGAGCTGGCGATGCTCCCGTTTGGGACGAACCCGTGGTTCGGCACACCCGTCAACCCGCTCGACCCGGCGCTGATCCCCGGCGGCTCGTCGAGCGGTTCGGCGGTCGCGGTCGCCAGTGACGAGGCCGACGTGGCGCTGGGCTCCGACACCGGCGGCTCGGTCCGCATACCGGCGGCCTGCTGCGGAGTCACCGGCCTGAAGACGACCCACGGACGCGTGTCGCTTCAGGGCGTGTGGCCGCTCGCACCCAGTCTCGACACGATCGGGCCGCTCGCGCGCGATGTCGACGGCGTGACGCTCGGCATGCAGCTGCTCGAGCCCGGGTTCGCGCCGGCATCCCCGGCCGCTCGCACGGTCGGCCGAATCCGAACCGACGCCTTTCCGGAGATCGAGCGAGCGATCGACGACGCGCTCCGCAGCTCGGAGGTCGAGATCGTCGAGCTCGACCTGCCGGACTGGGAGACAGCCGGCGGCGCCTTCGCCACGATCATCCTCACCGAGTCATGGCAGGTCGACCACCACCTGCTCGACAATCGGGCCGAGATCGGCGACGACATCGCGGGCATGCTCGAGATGGCCGCGCTGTTCATGCCGAACATCGACGACGCGCGCCGGCAGGCCGACGAGTGGCGGGCGGCGTTCTTCGCTCTCTTCGAACGGGTCGAGCTGCTCGCCCTGCCGACGCTCCCGATCCTCCCACCGCGGATCGACAGCCTCGTCGGCGACCAGACGCCTCTCGTCATCGAGATCACGCGCCACACCGGGCCGTTCAACCTGGCCGGCACGCCGGCGCTGGCGCTCCCCGTGCCGATCGCCGGCGGGCACCTGCCCGCGAGCCTCCAGCTGGTCGGCCCCCTCGGCGGCGAGGAGCTCGTCGTCGCGACGGGCCGGGTGGTCGAAGCAGCGGTGGCCTGAGTCTCCTCAGCCCTGCGGCACGCGGGCGCTGAACCGGAAGCCGAACTCGTTCGTGTTGATCTGGCTGTCGGCGAACCCGGCACGCGCGAGCCGCTCTCCCAACGTGGCCGGGTCGACGGGAACGCACACGTCGCCGACGTGCAGCTCGCGCCACTCGGGCGTGTCGGCGCTGTCGATCCCGACGAGAACGCCGCCCGGACGCAGGACGCGCGCCACCTCTGCCAGCAGCCGGTCCTGAAGCTCGGGAGAAGGCACGTGGTGGAGCATCGTGAAGCACGCGGCCGCGGTGAACCGGTCGTCGTCGAACGGCAGGTCGGTGGCGTCCGCGTGCAGGACCTCCACGTTCGTGCCCGCCAGGCGCGCTGCCAGCGCGGACGCGAGCTCCTCGTCGGCCTCAACCGCAGTCAGCCGGCCAACGTGGCGCCGCAGCCCGTCGGTGGTCACGCCCGGTCCGGGGCCCACCTCGAGGACATCGTCAGTCAGTTCCATCTCCGTCAGCGCCCACGGCAGTATGATGTCCTCGAACACCTGCGCCCACTCGGCGCTCGCGCACTGCTGCAGGTGGATCTCGTTCACGTAGCCGGTCTAGCCGACGCGCAGGTTGGCCTCAGCGCTCCCCGAGACCGACCGCCAGATCGCGCCGGACGTGTCAGCCTTCGGCGCGACGGGGACGGTGTGGCCGCACACGCTCCCCGACAACGCGTTCACGTCTCGAGCGATCGAGGAGTCAGCCTGGGCTGTCAAGGCGACCCGCCCGTTGGGGTCGACGAATTGGAACGCGCCACCCGATTCGCGCGGGACCCCGGTAGCCGTCGCCACGAGATCAACGCGGCATGCGCCGAAGTAGGCATGGATACTGGCCGAGCCCATCAGCGGATCGAACGAGTACTCAGCCGGCCCGAGCTGCTTCGTTCCCGCGGAAAACGAACAGGGCGCGGGGCCCGTCACGCGCTGGCACGATTCGTAGGAGTAGGAGGCATTGTTGTCAGAGCGCGCTCCTGCTCCGCCCGGCAACGCGGCGGTGACATGGAGACCGTCGCCGAAAGACACCGTCACCGAGACGTAGCTCGTCGCGGTGAAGGCTGCCTGGGCGGCCCAGGCGCCGTCCTGCTTCAGGTAGACGTCCGCGCCCACCGGTGGGCTCTGGTTGCCCACCGGCTGGCTCTGGTTGCCCACGAGGCCACTCGCCACCGGGACCACTCCTGCGAGCAGAACGCCGATGATCGCCACGAACAGTGGCTTATGGAAGCGGCTGAGCATCTGATCTCCCTTGGGTGAGCGCGGCCATCCAGCCGGCTGTCATGGCGATGCCCGGCAGGTGCCAGGCAAAGTCGAAGAGTCCGCCCACGGCGAACGCGGCGAGCGCGCCCATGGCGGCCCGTTGCAGCGGGTCGGCGCGTCGCGCTCGCGATGCGATCGCCCGACCGGCGCCCGCAAGTAGCGCCAGCGCGACCAAACCGCCGCCCGCGGCCACCTGAAGCGGCTCGTCGTGAGCGAACCGGGCCACGTCGAAGCCGCCGTGGGATCGGAGCACGAGGAGGTGCTCTGGCCCGGCGCCGGCAATCGGGTGGCGCGCGAACTGCCTCGACGCCGCAACCCACTCGGCGTGTCGCTCGTCGACCCCGTCCCGACCGGTCCGCAGGTGGATCGCAGGAAGCGCCAGAGGCACGACGACAACGGCAATCGCCGCCGCGCCTACCGCGAGCGCGAGCGTCCCTCGGGAGCCGACCCGCGGCGGTCCAAGCGCGGCGACGACGGCACCCACGACGACAGCGCCGAGGACCACGGGCTGTGCGCCATGGTGCGACGCAGTGGCGGCGAACGCGACCACACTTGCGACCGCGACCGCCGTGGGCCACAGGAGCCGTCGCCGCTCGTTTCGCCCGAGGAACGCCGCTCCCGCGACCGCGCTGACAAGAGCGCCCCTGCTCAGGGTGGCAACGAGCGCGGCGAGGAGAAGGAACAGGAGTACCCGAACCCAGCGAGGATCGCCGCGCAGGGCCGTCGCCGCGAGTGCCGATATCGCAAGCAGCAACCCGGCGGCGTTGGCGTACGTCAACGGTCCCGCGAGGCGCCACAGGCCCTGCGCCGGCATCGCCAGCGGGTAGTGGTGGAAGACGACCCCGCCGAGACCGATGAGCGCGACGGTCACCCCGACGGCGACCAGTGCGTCGAGTACTGCCTTTCGTTCGCCGGTCGATGCGTGCGACCCGACACGTAGCGCGGCCGCGAAGCCCACAGCTGAGCCGGCCAGAGGGAGAGCTCGACCGACGTCGCCCCAAGCGAACGCGGCAAGCAGCCACCACGCGGCGAACCCCAGCAGGAGCATCTCCGCGGAAGCGAGGCGCCGGCGGGAGCGGACGATGGCGAGCGCGGCCGCCGCGAGCGGCAGCACGACCACGTCCGGCGTGTAGAACGCGCCCTTGCGCAGGGTCGCAACCGCGGTCAGGCCGACGCAAAGGGCGATGACGGCACCGGAGGGCCACGCGCGAGCTCGAGTCGCCGCTGGCGCCCGCGCCGGCGCGCTCGTCGCCACCAGGTCCATCTGCTGCCCCCCGTTCTCCGGAGGGCGTGTTCACCGCAGCCCGGGTCGTTTCCTGCTTCGAACAGCCGTTTTCGTCGCAAAGTCCGACGCATCGGGCGTTCCCGACACGGCGCTCTCTCGGTGTCGCTGCCTCAGATGCGTTCGAGGGCGGCGCCGTCGAAGAGGGGCCGCATGCCGTAGGACGCCACGTCGGCCTCGAGCTCGGCGTCGGACGGCGCGCTGCCACCGGCGGACGCGGCCTCGAGGGTGGCCCGCAGGAGACGTGCGTCGCTCGAGGTGTTCAAGAACAGGCGGGGACGGGCGAGCACGAACCGCACGGCACGCGCCAGCGCGTCCTGATCGGCCAGCGGCTCGTACCAGGCGAAATGCGGCTCGCTGTCGTCGGTCCAGCGGCGACGGGCCACCGCCTTGATCGTCTGGACCGCGACGTTGCGTTGCTCGCACAACCCCAGCAGCGTCTCGACGTCGGCGCGATAGCCGTCGTCGGCGAACAGAGGGAAGTTGTAGGGCAGCAGCACCGAGTCGTAGTCGAAACGCTCGAGACTGCGAGTGTGCATGCGCGCGATGCGCAGGCCGTGGCCGGTGACGCCGACGAACCGCGCCAACCCCTCGTCCCTCGCGCGCACGAGCGCCTCCAACGCGCCGCCGGGGCAGTGGGCGACCTCCCACTCGTCCTCCTCGACGAGGTTGTGCAGCTGGATGAGGTCGACGTGGTCGACGCCGAGGCGCTCGAGGGACCGCTCGAGGCCGGCGCGCGCGCCGGCCTCGAGCGGTCCCTCGA
>VAXF01000193.1:4802-13904 GCA_005888395.1 Actinomycetota bacterium
CGTCGCGGCGCGTCGCCAACCACGGCGCCAGCCGCAGCTCGGAGTCGCCGTAGCCGGCCGCTGTGTCGAGGTGGTTCACGCCGAACTCGAGCAGGACGTCGAGCAGCTCGTCGGCGCGCTCCTGGCGCATGCGGCCCAGTGCCGCCGCGCCGAAGACGACCCGGCTGCTGAGATGCCCGGTGCGCCCGAACGCGGCCCGGGGAATCACGGCAACAGCACGACCCGGCCCACCGCCTGCCGGCTCTCGAGGTAGGCGTGGGCCGCGGCGGCGTCGGCGAGCGGGTAGGTGCGGTCGACGACGACCTGCAGCCGGCCGGCGGCGACATCGTCGATGTGGCGGCCGATCATGGCCCGCGTGCGCTCGTTGACGATCTCGGCCCCGAGGAACACGCCCGTGAGCGAGTGATTCCCCATGGCCAGCAGCGACACGTCGAAGGGCTGCGGGTCGCGGCCGGCGCTGCCGACGCTGATGCAACGGCCGCGGTAGACGAGGCACTGCACGCTCCCGGCGAGCACGGCACCGCCCACCGAGTCCACGACGAGGTCGACACCGCGTCCCGAGGTGGCGGCGCGCACTGCCGCCACCCAGTCGGGCTTCGAGTAGTTGATGCCGTGGTCGAGGCCGAACGCGTGCAGCCGCTCGAGCCGTTCGTCGCTCGACGCGGTGGCGAGCACTGTGGCTCCGGACCGCTTGGCCAGCTGGATGGCGGCCAGTCCGACGCCGCCCGCGCCGGCCTGCACGAGCACGGTCTCGCCCGCCTGCAGGTGGCCGAACTCGAACAGGCAGTCGTCGGCGGTGCCGAACGCGACCGGCACGCACGCCGCTGCCACGATGTCGGCGCCCTCGGCCACGGGCCAGGTGACGAGCGCAGGAACGACGACGAGCTCCGCGTGCGAGCCCGACAGCATCGTGGCCACCACCCGCTGGCCGACGTGGCGGTCGCCGACTCCCTCGCCGACCTCCCGGATCGTGCCCGCGCACTGGTAACCCACGATGTGCGGCGTCGACGTCATCATGCCGCCGGCGCGGTTGAGGGTGTCACCGCCCTCGATGCTGATGGCCTCGACCTCGACCAGCACGGTGCCCGGGCCGCAGACCGGGTCGGGCACGTCCTCGTAGCGAAAGACGTCGGGCGCGCCGGTCTCGTAGTAGACGGCTGCCTTCACGACGCGCACGCCCGAATGGCAGCGGACGCGGCGGCGTCAGTCGCGACGTTCGCGTCGCGCGCCACGCGCACCAGCCGGGGGATGCGCCACGGCCGCGTGAGAAACAGCCGGGCCACGGCCGCGTAGTTCGGCGAGCCGTCCGGCTTGGCCAGCCCGAACACCTCGTCGTCGACGATCCCGTCGTCGATGCGGTCGCTGATCGACCGGAACGCCGTCCACGGACAGCCGCGCCGCTGACAGACGGCGGCGATGGCGGCCGTCTCCATGTCGACGGCGGCGACGCCGTGCTCGCGCAGCCCGGCCACGACGTTGGGGTCGACGGTGAAGTCGTTCGAGGTCTGCAGCCTGCCCGCCGCGGCAACGCCGCCGAACGGAGACGAGCGGTACTCGGCGCCGGTGTGCCCGTCGACCACCACGTCGGGCACCAGCACCTGCCCGATCTCGAGGCCCGGCGCGACCCCGCCCGCGATGCCGACGACCAGGACGTGGTCGACGGGCCCGGCGTCGAGGATGGCCTCGGCCGCCCGGGTCGCCGACGGCATCCCCATCCCGGTCCGTGTGGCCACGACCTCAGTGGTGCCGATCACGCCGGACTGGACCGGCAGCTCGCCCAGCTGTGAGCGGTGGAGGGGGACCTTGCGCACGATCGGCCGCAGCTCGCTCGGCATCGGGGCGAGCATTGCCACGCGCCGCGGCCGGGAGGGATCCGTCATCGGCCCCAGCTTGCCTCACGGGCGAGAATTGCGCCCAGACCGGCAGGAAAGGGACGGAACGGTCCCGAAGTTGTGGATGTTGTGGTTGTGACAACGACGTCAGCGACGAGGGGGCTGGGATGCGTGTGAACGGTCGACGGGGACTGCTGGCGCTCGCCACCTGCATCGTGGTGCTGGCGGGAGCGGGGGTGGCCGCGGCCGTGAGCAGCGGCGGCTACAGCCCGTTACAGCAGGACTGCAGTCCGGGCGCCGACGCGTGGAACACCGCCGCGTCGACCGAGCCGGGTTGTCACAACTACAAGCTCAACGTGGAGGACGGCTCGGGCCACCGCTACGCCGAGTTCGGCATCGACCAGCTCGCGCAGGACTTAAACGCGCATGCGGGCAGCTACGAGGTCAACACGAACGACGGCGGCGCGGGCGTGTCGGGCACCTACGACACCAATTACCAGCCGATCCCGCCGGGCGGGCCTAGTGAGTTCGGCCTGCTCTTCTATCCGCTCGAGGTGGCGCAGTGCGCCGTGACGACCACGATGCCCGCCGACCCGGCCTCGTGCGTCACCTTCGCGCCGAACCTGCCGACCGAGGCGCCAACGGTGACGGTGTCGCCGCAGACCGGCTCACCCGACGGCTCCACCACCGGTCTGCTCACCAACGCGTCGATCTACCTCGGCGCCGACGACAACCTCGATACGGGCGAGCACGACGGCGCCGACGGCATGACGACCACCATGACGTCCAACTCGCAGAACGGCCCGTCCGACGGCGGCGCGATCGTCGTGAACTGGCATCCCACCGACGTCATCACCTGGCTCGCCGACGTCATGGCCAACCCGCTCGCCCTGCTCACAAACCCCGTCCCCGTGGCCGACGCCGGCTTCGGCATGTGCGCCGACGGCATCTGCACGAGCACCCAGACGCGGCAGCGCACCGTCTACAACGGCGGGTCGAGCGGGAGCCGCGACGTCTACAACTACGACGGCAAGAAATGGGACCCCTCAGAGTGCAGCAGCGGCTCGGGCAAGGACGAGTTAGCGTGCGTCACGCCCTTACAGCCGAACGGCATGGACGGGTGGCGGTTATCAGAGGCGCAGAACGTCTACGCCGAGCCGGGCTTCCAGTTCTACGAGGACCCCGACCCGCAGGGCTCGCCGATCGGCCCCTACCCGCTGCCGGCGGTCTACGCGGGCACGTGCGGGGTGGCCGCGGGCGGAGGGCCCATGGTGCCGGCCGCGCCGGCGGGGACACCCGTCACCAACAACAGCGGCCAGTTGCTGGTCTCGACCGGCTGCTGAATCCCGCCGCCGCGGGCATGATGGGGCCGCCGAGCTGAGGAGGCCCCTGATGCCCTACGCCCGCAACGGCGACGTCGAGCTGTACTACGAGACCTTCGGCGAACCCGGCGAGCCGGCCCTGCTGCTCGTGAACGGGCTCGGCTCGCAGTGCATCAACTACCGCGTCGAGTGGTGCGAGAAGCTCGTCGCCGAAGGCTTCTTCGTGATCCGCTTCGACAACCGTGACGTCGGCCTGTCGACCAAGTTCGCCGACGTCGCGCCCGACGTGGCCGGCGTGCTCGCGGCGATCGGCGCAGGCGAGCGCCCGCCGGTGCCCTACACACTTTCGGACCTGGCCGCCGACGCCGTCGCCGTGCTCGACGCGCTCGGCGTCGAGCGGGCCCACGTCATGGGCGTGTCGATGGGCGGGATGATCGTCCAGACCATGGCGATCGAGCATCCGGGCCGGCTGCGGTCGATGACCTCGGTCATGTCCACGACCGGCGACGCCGATGTGGGCCTTCCTTCACCGGAGGCGCGCAAGGTGTTGTTCGCGCCGCCGCCGGCCGACCGCGACGCCGCCGTCGCCCAGTACCTCGCGGGAATCCGTGCGTGGGGCAGCCCCGCCTGTTACGACGAGGGACGGCTGCGTGCCCTGGCCGGAGAGGCGTTCGACCGCTGCTTCGACCCCGCCGGAAGGGCCCGCCAGATGATGGCGATCGTCGGATCGGGCAGCCGTAGCGCCGCCCTGCACGACGTGCGCGTGCCGGCGCTCGTGCTCCACGGCGACGCCGATCGGCTGATCGACGCGAGCGGCGGCCGCCGCACCGCCGAGGCGATCCCCGGCGCCCGCTTCGTGCTCCTCGAGGGCATGGGCCACGACTACCCGCCCGAGTACTGGGACCGCTGGACGCAGCTCGTGTCCGAGCACGCACACGCCGCCGACGCCTGACGCCCCCAGACGCGAATCGGGCACGGGGAGGGCTGCCGCCGCAGCCGTCCCCGCGCCCGAGGAGCGCGATCAGGGTGAGTTACGGCCGGTGCGAGAGGCCGTCGCTCGTGTGAGTGGTGGCGGCGGTGTTGGTGCCGCTGTCAGAGGCGTGCTCGGTGGCCGTGATCGCGGGGCCCGCCCCCTCGCTGTTGCTCTCCCCCTCGGAGGACTTGTGAGTCGAGGAGTGGTTCGTGACCGAAGAGTGCTCGGTGCTCGTGACCGACGGGCCGTTGCCGCCCGACTTGCCGCAGTCGGACTGGGCGGCGGCGGAGACGACCGCGCCGTGGTTGCCACTCGTGTCGCTGTTCGCGGTGCCGGTGACGGTGCTCTGGGCGACTAAGGAGACGTACGCGCCGTGGCTCGTGGCGTCGTTGGGGCACGGCGGCGGGGTCACGTTGGAGTGGACCGTGGGCGTGACGCCGTTGTGCGCGTCGCCGGACTTGCCGTGGTTGTCACTGTTCGGGAGTGAGATGCCGGCGTGCGAGGCGGCGTGCGAGACCGCGTCCTGCGCCGCGTCGGGAAGGTGCCCACCGGCAGCAGCGGCAGCCACGCCGGCGATCGAGAGCACGCCGGCGAAAACACCGACGGCGACCTTCGCGGAATGGGTTCGGGACGACATTGACCTGCTCCTAGGGGTGAGAGGGATAGCGGGCTGGTGTGACCTCACGACGGCGGCGATCTCCGCGATCGTCTCTGCCTCCCGCGGGTCGTCGACCGCGCTGAAGGTCCAAGAACCCCCCAAGACCGCAGCGACGCCGGCATAGCCAGGCGGGGCGTCCTCGGGGGCAACCGCTCCCCGGAGGAGCCGCTCGGCCGTCTCGGGATCGAGGCGTCGGCGTCGCATCGTCCTACAGATCGCCCTGGCGGCAACCGGTGTTACGGCTCGGCCGGGAAAACCTCGGCCAGCCGCTTGAGCGCCGCACCGCACCTGGGCGCTTCCGGACGATCCGGGCAACCGAGTCGACGTCGAGATCGGCCACGATGCGCAGCAGCACCACCTCGGCCTGCTCGGGGGAAAGGACCTCCCCCACCCGCCGGAGGACGTCGGCCGACACGAGCGTGGCCAGCGCGTCGCGTTCCGCGTCGTCGGCTCCCGGGCGCTCGGCGAGCGCAACCGTGTCGACAGCGTCCGTGCGGCGGAAGGCCGCCCGCCGGCGGTGATCGACCAGGCGGCGCCGGGCGATGGTGAACACCCACGCGCGCAGGCCCGCCTCGTCACCGTCGAAGAGCGCGAGACCCTGCGCCACCGCCAGCCAGACCTCCCCAACGAGATCGTCGGCCTCACGGGACTCCTGCGAGCGGAAGAACCGCACCAGCCGGGGGTGCAGGTCGCGGTAGATCACGGCGACCGCCCAGTCGGCACCCAGCCGGGCGGCCGCGATGACCTCGTCGAACGACTCCCCGAGGCTCACGGGCGCTGGGAGCCGCTACGCGCTCTCGGCGGCAGCGGCCTCCGCGCCGGCCGCCAACCGGGCGGCGACCGACTCGCACGCCTCTACCAGCGCGGGCACGAACCACCGCCGCCCGATCACGCAGGCGGCGTGGCCGGCGCTCGCGGGATGGACGGTGGCGCCGTCGATGGCGCGGGCGAGCTTGAGCTGGCGGACCGGCGACACGAGCCGGTCCTTGGTGGTGATCACGACGGCGGTGGGCACGTCGATCTCGCGGACCCAGTCGCTCGAGTCGTAGCGACCCATCACGTTCATCGCCTGAAACATGACCTGGGGGCTGTTGTGGGCCAGCTCGGCGAGCGCCCAGCGGGAGAGATAGCCGTCGTCGCCGAACGGCTCGAACGTCTCCGCGTCGGCAGCGTCGCTCCCACCGCGCCGCGCAAGCCGAATGGCGGTGACGATCCCCGGCAGCAACCGGAAGAACGACCGCTCGTGCACCGTGCCGCCGAAGTTGCGGCTGGTGGCGGCGAGCACGAGGCCGGACACACGCTCGCGGTGGCGCCGCCACACGAGCTGTGCGATCGGCCCGCCGAGCGAATAGCCCACCGGTACGAAGCGCCGGATGCCGAGCGCGTCGGCGAGCGCTACCACGTCGTCGGCGCAGTCCTCGAGGCGGAACCGGCCGCGGAGGCGGATGCCGCGTCCGTGCCCGCGCAGGTCCATCGCCACGACTCGGTACCGCTCGCCCAGACGCGGCAGCGCTGGGAACCAGTTGAGGTAGGCGTTGGCCACGAGGCCGTGCACGAGCATGAGCGTCGGCACGTCGTCGGGTTCTCCCGGCGGGCCCGCCTCGAACGCGAACGTGCGGCCGCGGCCCGGCAGCTCCACGAAGCGGCCGGCGGGCAGGCCGGCATCACCCACCTTGCTAAGCGTCAATCCGACGGTGTCGAACACTGCGGTCATACGGATGCTCCCTCGACCAGCTCGGCGGCCTTCTTGAGCTCGGCCAGCGCGTCGTGGAGAGCGTCGGCGAGACCCCAGATGTCGGGCATCGTCTCGCGGCACGCCACCAGGCCGAAGTTCATCGAGCCGAGGTAGCTCCACACGGTGACGTTCAGCCCGATGCCCTCGAGGATCGGTCCCATCGAGTAGATGGCCAGCAGCTTCGCACCGGCTATGGAGAGCGGGGTGGATGGCCCCGCCACGTTCGACACCACGAGGTTGATCGGCGGCCGGTGCCGGTCGGCGAGGCGGAGCCGCGAGTAGAGGCGCATCCAGGCGGCGAACGGCCGCGGGGGCGTGAGCTCGCTCCAGTCCTCGAGCATCTGCGGCCCCAGCGCGCGGTGCACACCCTTGGCCGCGTCGGTGACGTCGTGGATGGCGCGGAGCCGCTCGGCCGGATCGGCCACATCGGTGCACAGCGAGGTGAACATGTTGGACACGCGGTTGCCGGAGAGGCGCGTGCCGTCGTCGCCGTTGATCGACACCGGCACCCCCGCGACGAGAGCGCGGCCGGGCAGCTCGCCGCGGTCGTCGAGATAGCGGCGCAGCGCGCCGGCGCACACCCCGAGCACGACGTCGTTGACCGTCACGTCGAAGGCCCGACGCACGGCCTTGACGTCGTCGAGCGACAGCGACGTCATGGCGAACCACCGGTTGGGCGTCAGCGCGGTGTTGAACGATGTCGTCGGTCCGGCGAACGGCAACGGTGGCGACACCACCGCCTCGCGCCGGCGCCGGGCGACGGCCCTGAAGCCGGCGAGGGTGCGCCACAGGAGGCGGGGCAACCCGAGAAGCTCGCGGCCGATCGCGGCGACGGCCTGTACGACGAGCGCGGTACGCGTCGGCACGCGCTCGGGCCTCCAGGGCTGCTCGGGCGTCGCCACGTCGACACGCTCGGGTGACTCCTCGAAGACGTTGGCGAGCATCGCGGCCGCCGCCACCCCGTCGGCGACGGCGTGATGGATCTTGGCGACGAAACCGATGTGCCCGTGCTCGAGCCCCTCGACGACCGACACCTCCCACAGCGGGCGGCGACGGTCGAGCTGCCGGCTGGCGATGTCGGAGGCCAGCTCGGCCAGCTGGCGCGGCCCGCCCGGCTCGGGCGCGACGACGCGCCGGACGTGCCGGCGGAGGTCGAAGTCCGGGTCCTCGATCCAGACCGGATGGTGCAGGCGCAATGGCACGTCGACCAGCCGTCGGCGGAACGACGGAAGCAGGTGGAGCCGATCGTGGAGCACCTGCTCGAAGCGCTCGAAGCTGTAGCCGCCGGGAACCGTCGAGGGATCGAGCACCGCGATCTTCAGCGTGTGCATGTGCAGCGTTGGCGTCTCCATGTAGAGGAAGCCCGCGTCGAGCCCGGTGAGCCGCTGCACGCGCCGGAACCTATCGCCGAGTCAGACCCTGCGACCCGTCACGGTCTGGTGGATGATGCGCGCGACGGTCTCGACGATGTCGGGGCGCGTGATGCCGCGCGGCTCGAGATCGAAGTGGTACGCAGCCATGCGCTCCATCATCGACACGAGCGCGGCGGCCGCGGCGTAGGGCGTGAGCTCGGATGCGACGCGCCCTGCAGCCTGTGACTCGGCAAGCTTGGCCTCGAGCCGGTCGGTGATCGCGCTCAACGTCCGGTTGCGGACGTCGCGGAACCGTTCGTCCCCTTCCTGTGCGGCGAGATTTCGCACGCGCAGCACGGCTCGGTGGCGATCCCAGTAGTCGACGAACCCGTCGACGAGCGCGCGCGCCGCGTCGATCCCTGCCCTTCCCGTCCACGACGCCTCGAGCAGCTGGGTCAGCGGGTCGAGCTCGCTGCCGGCCTCCGCCGCGAGCACGAGCACGGCGTCCTCCACGTCGCGGAAGTACTGGTAGAAGGTCGCCGGCGAGGTGCCGACCTTGCGGGCGATCTCGACGACCCGCAGGTCGCGCACCCCGTGGAGCTCGAGCAGGGCACGGGTGGCGTCGAGGAGCTGCCGGCGGGTCTGCTGCGCTCGTCGGCCGAGAGGCCGGCCGTCGACGGCGACCTCGAGCGAACTCACGACCCGTCAGATTACCGACCCACCGCTAGCGTGCGGCGGTGCGCCGTGCCGTCGCCGCCGCACTTGCCGCCGCCCTGGCCGGCTGCTGGTCGCTGCTCGCCACACCGACCGCCGGTGCCCACGCCGGGCGGGTCGTCGTGACCGTGGATGCCGAACGCACGGCAGGCACCACCAACCGGAAGCTCGTCGGCTTCGGCTTCCAGCCGGCGGTGAGCGCCGGCCAATTCGGTCCGCTGGCGCCGGCCACGTTCCGTCTCGATGCCGGCCTCGAGCACCTCGTCGCCTGTCCGTCGACGTCGTTCGCCCCCGGTCCCCTTGCCGACCTCCAACGCCGGCTCGACACGGTGGCGCAGACCGGCGCCGAGGCCATCGTCATCCTCGACTACATGCCGCCCTGCCTCGCCGACACTGGTCCGGGCGACCCGCGCGACCCGACGCGGCTCCCACCACGCGACCCGGCGGTGTGGCAGGACGTCATCACGCGCCTCGTCACCGCGCTGGGGCCCGGGCGCGCCGCAGCCGGCAGCCAAC
>VAXF01000194.1:0-501 GCA_005888395.1 Actinomycetota bacterium
CGCGATCTAGAACACGCCGCGTCAGGCCAACCTCTCGGTCAACCCCGCAACGCCGGGCGGCAACTCGCTCTCGTCGGTGTCGGTCACACCCTCGACGATCACCGGCGGCAGCTCGGCGACCGGCACCGTGACGTTCACTGGCCCAATGCCCGACGCAGCCAACGTGCAACTGTCGAGCAGTAATCCGGCGGTGGCGAGCGTGCCCGCCGAGACGGTGGTCAGCGCCAACGCATCCAGCGGGACGTTCAACGTCTCGACCACGGTGGTGACCGCCAACACCACGGTGACGATCACCGCGAAATGGTTCAGCGTGACGAAGTCGACGACGATCACTGTCGCGCCCGGCGCAGCGCCCGCCCCTGACCGCGTGGCGATCCAGAAGGCGCGGTGCCAGGCGCAGCCGCCCGGCTGCCTACTGCAGGTCGAGGCGACCAGCACCAACGCGAGAGCGATCCTGTCGGTCTACTCCGAGACGGGCTCGTTCATGTTCCAGCTCACCAA
>VAXF01000194.1:583-10490 GCA_005888395.1 Actinomycetota bacterium
TTCGCTACGGTGACGACTTAGCCAACTCTGGCTCGGCCGTTCCTCGTCCGTTCCTTCCGAGGATTGGACGAGTCGAGCCGGAGCGTCGCCGACTCGCTCGCCAGCGGGAGCTGGTAGGTCTCGCTCACGCACGGACCGTGCCCCCAGCGCCGGGTCGCCAAACCCGATCGTGCTCTGACCTTCCACCTGGGGTGTTTGCGGCGAGAGCGATCCAGGTTCTAGGCGATCACCCGCTTCTTGAAGCCCTGAATGCCGAGAGCGCCGAGCCCGACCGTGAACAGGGTGAGCGCCGTGTAGATGGCCGGCGCCGGCATCGTCGGCACACCGGCGGTCAGAGCCTTGCGGAACCCCTCGTTCATGTAGACGAGCGGGTTCACCAGCACGACCAGCTGAAGCCAGCGCACCTTGGCGAGCGACGACCACGTGTAATACATGGCGCCGAGGAACGTGATCGGCAGCACGATGATGCTGAAGATCAGCGGGACCTGTCGCGTGTCGAACCGGGTGCCGATCGCGAGCCCGAGCGCGCCGCCCAGCAGGCAGGCCAGCGGCGCCAGCGTGACCAGCACCACCCAGTGCACGTGGAGGTGCACGGGCGTCGACGATGAGGGCCTGAATGGCGCCGGCCACGATCTTCTCGACGGCGACCGCCCACACCGGCAAGGGAGCGAGTATGCGGTCCTCGATCTCCTTCGTGTAGCCGAACTCGTTCACCAGCGGCAGGGCGACGGCCTGGATGCCCGTGAAGATGACGGACAGCCCGACCACGCCGGCGACGAGCAGCGTCGAGAACCCGGCCGACCGCTCGCCGCCCCCGCCGACGCCCTGGCCGATCCTCGGGAACACATAGGTGAACACGAAGATGAGGAGGACGGGCTGCATCGCGGTCCGCACGAGCACCATCGCCAGCGTCTTGTAGAGAACGGCCATGTCGCGCAGGAGCAGCGCTTTGAAGGCGGTGACGCTCGCGGCGCGGGCCGATCGGGTGTGCGCCAGCTCGCCCGAGGCGGTGAGGGAGGCCGTGCTCATTCGCGGAGGTCCTTTCCGGTCAAGCTGATGAAGACAGTCTCGAGCGTGGGCTCGTTGACCGATATGTCGGACACCTGGAACCCGGCGTCGTCGGCGGCGGCGAGCACCTGGGGGAGCAGCCTGCGCCCGCCCCGGACGGACAGGTGGACCGTGTCCTCGACGACCCTCGCATCGACGGCGCCGTCGACGCGACCCGTGAGCTCCCGCGCCAAGTCGTCGAGGTCACCCTCCGCCTGGATCCTGATCTCGGTATCGGCCGCCACGGTCTGCTTCAGCCCGGCGGCCGTGTCGAGGGCGAGGATCTGACCGTGGTCCATGATCGCGATGCGGTGGCACAGTTGCTCGGCTTCCTCCATGTAGTGGGTCGACAGCAGGACCGTCTGGCCGTCGCTGTGGAGCTCGGCCAGGATCTCCCACAGCGCAAGACGGCTCTGCGGGTCCAGCCCGGCCGTGGGCTCGTCGAGGAACAGGATGCTCGGTCGGTGGAGGATGGCCCGGGCAACCATCAGCCGCTGTGCCATCCCGCCGGACAGCTCGAGCACCTCGGCCTTGGCCCGGTCGGCGAGGCGGAACCGCTCGAGCGTGTCGTCGGTCGCCGCTCGGGCCGACTTGGCCGGCATCCCGAAGTAGCGCCCGTGGTAGTAGAGGTTCTCCCACACCGTCAACGAGCGGTCGAGCGTGCTGGTCTGCGGCACGACGCCGATCACCTGCTTCGCCAGAGCCGGCTCGGCCACGACGTCCACTCCCGCGACCCAGGCCCGTCCGGCCGTCGGCAGGACCCTCGTCGTCAACATGCCGGCGGTGGTCGTCTTGCCTGCTCCGTTCGGGCCGAGGAGGCCGAAGATCTCGCCCGCCCGCACCGACAGGTCGAGGCGGTCGACGGCGAGGATGCCGCCCGGGTACACCTTGGTCAGGCCCTGGGTACGGATTACCTCCTCGCCGCCGCCTTCGTTCCCGCTCCTACGGACCGCCTCATCCGGCTGCAACCGCATCCGACCTCTCCGTCTCGTCGGGCCACCGCCTCCCGAGTACATACCCGGCGGCTTCCGCAGGCTATGTACTCGAGACGGCCCGGGCCGGTCAGGAATGGCCGAGCCGATCAGGTCCTGCCGTAGAAGAGCCGCTCCATGACCTGGCGAGAGCGGCGGGTCAGGCGGCGGTAGGTCGACCGCAGCTCCGACGACGTCGTCCCCAGGCTCCGGCTCAGGCGGCCGAGCTGGTCGAGCTGGACCGGCAACGCGTCGCCGGGCGCACCCTTGACGAGGTACCACCGGTTCCGGGTGTGCTCGCAGAAGCGGTAGGCCTGACGAAGTTGCTCGGCGTCGGCGCCGTCCAGGTGCCCGGCGCCGACCAGCGCGTCGAGGGCGGCCATCGTGCCCGGCGACGGCACCCGGCCGCCGAGCTGGAGCAGCTGGGCCGTCCACTCGACATCGGACAGCGAGCCGCGGCCGAGCTTCAGGTGGAACTGCGGGTCCTCTCCCGCAGGGATGCGCTCCCGCTCCACGCGCGCCTTGATGCGCCGGAGCTCCCGCACGTCGGCGTCGGTGAACGGCGCCTGCCACACGAACTCCTCGACCAGCTCCATGAACGCCCTGCCGACCGACTCGACGCCCGTCACCGGCCGGGCTCGCACGAGTGCCTGGCGCTCCCACGGTCTGGCGTAGCGCTGGTAGTACGCGCGGTAGCCGTCGATGCTGCGGGCGAGCGGCCCCCGCCTCCCTTCCGGCCGCAGCTCGACGTCGAGGGTGAACAGGCGCTCGGCCGGCGTGCGCCCGTTCACGTACGCGAGCAGCGACTCGGCCGTGCGCTCGGCCGCCTCGAAGTCGGCGGCCGTCGTGCCCTCGTAGACGATCAGCGCGTCGAGGTCACTGGCGTAGGACAGCTCGGCGCCGCCGAAACGCCCCATGGCGATGATCGCCATGGGGACGGGCGGGGCGAGCTCGGCGAGGGCGCGTCGGAGCACGACCGTGGCCAGCTCGCTCAGCTGGTCCGCCGTGCTCGTCACCGGGGCGTCGCCGACGACGTCGCGCACGGCGATCCGCAGCCGCTCCGCCGCGGTGAGGCGCAACAGGGCCCCCCGCCGCTCCCCGGCAGACCGGCGCCACTCGAGGGCAGCCGCCGCAATCGACTCGATCCGCTCACCGTCCACCGGGGCTCGGAGGACGGCGTCGTCGACCAGCTCGGTGATCACCTCGGGATGCCGTGACACTCCTGTCGCCAGCAACCGGCTGGTCCCGAGCAGTAGGCACAGCCGGCGGGCGGACTCCGGTGAGTCCCGGAAGGCGCTGACGACCCGGCCGGCCTGGTGACGGGTGGCGACCAGGTTGCGCAGGCCGACGAGGCCGAGGTCGGGGTCGGGCGCGTCCGACAACCAGCCGAGGAGCAGCGGCAGCATCTGGTGCATCAGCCTCGAGGACCGCGTCAGACCCCTCGTGAGCTCGTGCAGCGCCGAGCGGGTGCGGCGGGCGTCGGCGAACCCGAACGCGTTGAGGCGCTCCTCGATCGCCGTCGTGGGCATGACCGAAGCGCCGGAGGGACCAGCGAGCCCGGGGTGGGAAAAGGCCTCCAGCAGCGGCCGGAAGAAAAGGCGCTCGTGGATGGCCCGCACGTTCGCCTGGTGTCGCCGCAGGTCTTCGTCGAATCGCCGGACCGCGGGCGTCTCGGTGCTGTCCCGGTAGCCGAGCACGCGAGCCAGGCGGGTACGTCCTGCCTCGTCGGGCGGGACGGCGTGGACCTGCTGCTCGTCGGCCAGCTGCAACCTGTGCTCCACCGTTCGCAGGAACCGGTACGAGGCGGCGAGGTCGTCCGCGTCGGCGGGAGCCAGGTAGCCGGCGTGGCCCAGCTCGGCCAGCGCGGTCAGCGTCGTGGCGGACCGGAGCGCCGGGTCGTGGCGTCCGTGCACGAGCTGCAGCAGCTGCACCGCGAACTCGACGTCGCGGATCCCGCCCCGACCCCGCTTCACCTCTCGGTCGGACAGCCCCCTCCGGGCCACCTCCCCCTCCACCCGGGCCTTCATGGCCCGCACCTCCCGCAACTCCTCGGCGCCGAACGGGCGGTGCCACACCTGTTCGGCCGCCGCCACCTCGAACGCGTCGCCCAGCTCGCGGTCACCGGCGACGGCGCGAGCCTTCAGCAGGGCCTGGAACTCCCACGTCCTCGCCCATCTGGCCCAGTACGCCTGGTAGGACGCCAGTGTCCGCACGAGCGGGCCGTTGCGCCCCTCGGGCCGCAGGTCCGCGTCGACGCGGAAGCAGCGGCGGGCGACCTCCAGCACCGGCCTCGCGTCGACGTCGCCCACGAAGAGGACGTCGACGTCGCTGGCGTAGTTCAGCTCGCTGCCTCCCAGCTTGCCCATGCCGATGACGGCCAGCCGCCCGTCACCGCCGTTGCCCGGGAGCTCCACTGCGGCGGCCAACGTGTCCTCGGCCAGCCGGGCCAGCGCGTTGCCGACCGCCTCGAGGCCGTCCACCCCGGTCAGGTCCCGCACCGCGATGCGCAGCAGCTCCCGTTGCTTCCACCGCACGAGCTCGTCGACCGACGCGGCCGAGCACTCCTCCCGGCGCGCCGGGTCGGCTACGACCGCCAGGGCCTCCGCGTCGGTGAGCAGGAGCCGCGTCAGCGACCGGCTGGCACCCACCACCGCCACGAGCCGCTCGAGCAGGCCGGCGTCCTCCGCCAGTCGCCCGGCCAGCCCTTGGTCGATCTGGGACAGCTGCTCGAGCGTCCGCGCCACGTGGCCAGGTGCCGCGGCATGCTCGACGACGGCGGAGACGGCCGGGGGCAGCACACCTCATACCGTAGAAAACCCGCTCGCGTACTCGTTCGGCTGAGACGGCCACTGTGTGTCCAGCGGCGGACTCGGGGCGAGGCAATACGCTGTGAGCGTGCCCCGGATCCGCGTGGTGGCCTGCCAGCTCAACCCCGTCGTCGGGGATCTCGACGGCAACGTCGCCCGCATGACGGCGATGCTGGAGGAGGCCGAGGCGACCGGCGCCGCGCCGTGTTCACCGAGTTGGCCGTGTGCGGCTACCCGCCGGAGGATCTCCTCCTGAAGCCGGGGTTCGTGGCCGACAACCGAGAGGCTCTCGACAAGCTGGCCGCCCGCACCGGCGACTGTGTGGCGGTGGTGGGCTTCGTCGACAGGGATCGCGACCTCCGCAACGCCGCCGCGGTGCTCGCCCGGGGCGAGGTACAGGGGGTGTACCACAAGAGGCTGCTCCCCAACTACGCCGTCTTCGACGAGCAGCGCTACTTCGCCGCCGGCGTGCATCCCCTGACGCTGTTCACGATCGCCGGCGTCCGCTGTGGCGTGTCGATCTGCGAGGACGCCTGGAGCCCGACCGGGCCGCTGGCCGACCAGGCGGCGGGCGGGGCCGAGCTCCTCCTCAACATCAACTCGTCGCCCTACTACGCCGGCCGGCTGGCCGAGCGCGAGCGCATGTTGGCGACCAGGGCGGCGGACACGTCGTGCCCCCTCGTCTACGTCAACCAGGTGGGTGGACAGGACGAGCTCGTCTTCGACGGCGCCTCGCTGGTGCTTGACGAGACGGGGCGGGTGATCGCCTCCGCCCCACAGTTTCGGGAGGCCGTGCTCATCGTCGACATCGACGTGCGTCCGGTGTTCCGCAAGCGGCTGCTCGACCCGCGCGGGCGGGCCAGCGCTCCGAGCCTGCCCACGCTCTCCGTCACCGAGACGACCCGGTCGGAGGGCCCCCGTCGGTTGCCGACCTCGGCCCCCGCACTCGAGCGGGCCGACGAGGTCTACGGGGCGCTCGTCCTCGGCACGCACGACTACGCCACCAAGAACGGCTTCACCGACGTCGTGGTCGCTCTGTCCGGCGGGATCGACTCCTCCCTCGTCACCACGATCGCGGTCGACGCCCTCGGCCCCGATCGCGTCCACGCCGTGGCGCTGCCGTCGCGCTTCTCGAGCGAGGGCTCGACCACCGACGCCGCCCGACTGGCGGCCAACCTGGGCATCGACCTGCGGACGATCCCGATCGAGCCGGCCCATGCCGCGATCCTCGAGATGCTGGCGCCCTCCTTCGCCGGGCTGCCCGAGGACATCACCGAGGAGAACCTGCAGGGACGCATCCGCACGGTCCTCCTCATGGCCCTGGCCAACAAGTTCCCCGCTTGGCTGGTGCTCATCTGCGGCAACAAGAGCGAGCTCGCGGTGGGGTACACGACCGTCTACGGCGTCGACATGGCAGGTGGGTTCGCCGTCATCAAGGACGTGTTCAAGACCGACGTCTACGAGCTGTGCCGGGCCCGCAACAGGCGCGCCGGCTTCGACCTGATCCCCGAGGCCGTCCTGACCAAGCCGCCGTCGGCCGAGCTGCGCCCAGGCCACCGGGACGACCAGTCGCTGCCCCCCTACGAGCAGCTCGACCAGATCCTCGAGGCGTACGTCGAGGGCGACCAGACCCTGGGCGAGCTGGTCGACGCGGGCTTCGATCCCGACCTCGTGCGGCGCATCGTCCGTCTGGTGGACGTGGCGGAGTGGAAGCGGCGCCAGGTGCCGGTCGGCGTTCGGGTGACCCCGAAGGCGTTCGGCAAGGACCGCCGCGTCCCCATCACCAACGGCTACCGCGGGTGAGCCGGCTGCGCGGCGAGCTCGCCGCGCACGCCGCCATCGTCATCGCCGCAGTCCTGTTCGGCACGACGTTCGTCATCGTGAAGGACGCGGTGGCCGACGCCAGCCCCATCCCGTTCCTGGGCGTGCGCTTCACGGCCGGCGCCGTCGCCCTCGCGCCGCTGGCCCGCCGCCGGCTCCGCGAGCGCGGCCCGCAGCCCGGGCTGGTGAAGGCCGGTGCCCTCGTCACCTACCTGCTCGTGGTGCTGGTGCCCCTCCTGTCGGCCCTCGTCCTGCGGCGGGTGCCGCCGGTCACGGTGCTCGCCGGCGTGGCCGTCGCGACCGCCGGGCTGGTCCTGCTGACCGGCCACGGGGCCGGGTTCCACCGCGGCGAGGCCCTCACCCTCGGTTGCGCGCTCGCCTTCGCGGTCCACGTCCTGCTCCTCGGCGACCTGGCGCCCCGCTTCGACGCGGTCGCGCTGACCGCGGTGCAGCTGGGCATGGTCGGCGTCGTCTGCCTTGTCGCCGGCCTCGCCACAGGGGGCTTCGCGTTCTCGGCCCGGGCGTGGGCGGCCGCCGTCTACACCGGCGTGGCGGTGTCGGCGCTCGCCCTCGGCCTGCAGGTGTGGGGCCAGCGCCGTGTGGGACCGACCCGCACGGCCGTGCTGCTCATGATCGAGCCGGTGTCCGCCGCCCTGCTGGGTGCGGCCATGGGGGAACGACTCGGTGTCGCCGGCGCCACCGGCGCCGCGCTGATCCTGGCCGGCATCCTTCTTGCCGAGCTGCGGCTGCCCGCGCTCGCCAGGCTTGACCGGATTGTCGCCGCAGGCGACACTTTGGACCTGACGCTGACGTCACTTCCGTCCGTCGAGAAGGAGCGCAATGGCTGATCCGAAGAAGCCCCGCCCGGCCTTCGCCCCATGGGACCGCCGCGAGCTGCCCGGCCTGTTCAACGTCGAGGAGACGGCTCGCCGGGTGGGCAACTACAAGTGGATCGAGATGAAGCTGTTCGAGGCGCTCGGCGGCTGGGTGGCGACCGTTCCCGAGCTCGACGTGAAGATGCGGCTGGGCACCTGAACCCCGAACGCCTCACTCAGCCGGCCAATGACGCCATGGTGAAGTTCATCGAAGCCATGACCGCGCCCGAGGCGCCGGGCGAGACCATCGAGAAGTTGGTGGGCGTGTACCGGGTGCTGATCCCGCACAAGATCGCGGCCTACACGTACCACCTCAACAACACGTCCACGATCACCGACGCGCCGACGATCCGCTCCCTCAAGCTGGCCCTCAACGACGAGTTCGAGGACTGGCGGGACGGCGAGATGCTCATCCAGTCCCTGCTCGAGACGGAAGACGACGTGAAGCGGGCCGCCGCCCACCAGCAGCGGCTCGAAGCAATCCTGGTCCGGGCCGGCGGCATCGCCGGCCAGGGCTCGATCGGCGGGCCGATGCCCGTCGCCGAGGAGGTCCCGGTATGAAGAAGCTGATGGCACCGGACGAGCTGGCCCGCGACGGCCGCTTCGTGCGCCTCAACACGATCGACCGCTTCAGCGATCCTCGGACGCAACGGGGGGCGGGCACCGGTGGGAGGATGGGCAACCGGCTGACGCCCGATCGGCCCGGCGCGCCCGACGCCGCCCGCAACCTCATGCACGGCATCTTCGTCGGCGAGATCCAGGCGCTCGAGGGCGCCGGCCGCACGTGCTGGGACTACGAGGTGGGCGCCGGCCCGGACGACGTGCCGTTCGCGTTCAAGCTCGACATGGCCCGCCAGTGCTGGGACGAGGCGCGCCATTGCGAGATCTCCGTGAAGCTGGGCGATTGGATGGGCACGGAGATCGGCGAGTTCGCCGAGACGGCCTTCCTTTTCGAGGCGGCCTGCAACCCCGATCCCGTCCTGCGGCTCACCGGCGTCAACCGGGCGCTGGAGGGGCTGGCCATCGACGTGTTCAACGCCATGCGCGAGTTCGGTGTGGTCAGCGGCGACCCCGTGCTCGAGTTCTGTGAGGACTGGATGCTGGCCGACGAGGTCACCCACGTGAAGATGGGCTCGGACTGGCTGCGCCGCATCACCGAGAAGGACCCCGAGCGTCGGGACAAGGCACTGGAGTTCCAGCGCATCGTCGACAAGCTCTTCTCCGGTGGCGGTTTCCGCGGAGACGACGAGGACAGCCCGATCAAGCTCGCCTGCCGGTTCCGGGAGTTGGCCGGGTTCACCGGCGACGAGATGGACGAGCTCGGTGAGCTGTCGCGCCAGTCCCGGGCCGAAGCCCAGGCCGCGTTGGCGGCACGGGCCGCGGGAGGCTGACGCAGTGGCCCGACTGGTCGTCATCCCCGAGACCTTCACCATGGTGAACTTCGACCACGCTCGCCTCGTCGAGCTGGCCGAGGAGGTCGCCGGCCGCGTCGGCATCCCCGCCGACCTCGAGGTGCGGGTGGAGATCGACGAGGGCAGTCCGCTCGGGCGCACCAAGCTGGCGTCCGTCGACCCCGTCACGCTGTGGATGCAGGGCGGCGCGCTCGAGAACCCGAAGGTCCCACGGACGCTCTCGGATCGCTCGGTTCGCGACGTGTTCGCCCGGCTGCTCTTCCGGGCCAACGACCGCCTCGCCCCCGGCTTCGCCGAGGCGCCGCCCGACGACGACCTCACCCTCCAGCAGCACACCGCGTGGGACACGTACGCGGTCGGGCGGTCCGAGCGGCTGGGCTACAACCCCTCGAGGCAGCGTCGCCTCTACCACTTCCGCAACCGGCACGGCTTCTCCGACGTCGCCGACGCGGTCTTCGACCGCCTGTGGTCGGCCGATGGGTTGAGCTGGGCCGACCTGGAGGCGGCGTGCGCCGAGACGGCCGCCGGGCGGGAGCCCGCCCCCGCCTGACGGCGCTCACCCCTTCGCCGGAGAACCTCAGGCGAGGTCGTGGGCCGACAGGCCCTCGAGGAGGTCGATGACGGGGCGCTCGGCGATGATCCCGCTGCACGCCTCCGCCATCTCCACCATCTCCGGCGAGTCGAAGTGGGCGCGCTGCGACTCGGGGGAGTCCCACTTCTCGATCACGACGTAGCGGTCCGGCTCGGTCACCGATCGGGTCAGGTCGATGTTCCGGCACCCCGGCTGCTGCCGGGACAGGACGACGTACTTGGAAAGAACTGCCAGCAGCCGCTCGGAGTCGGTGGCGGCGAACGACAGCGTGACGATCGTCACCTCCACCTCGTCGGGCACGCCTGCCGACGCTAGCGCCGCCACAGGGGCGCAGCAGGATGTGAGGCGGCCGCGTCGAAATGTCTCAGAGGCTGTTCAAAAT
>VAXF01000218.1 GCA_005888395.1 Actinomycetota bacterium
CGATCTGGGCGTGCCCGAGGGCTCCCGGGTGGTGTGCGTGGTGACCGGCCACGGCCTGAAGGACCCCGACCGTGCCATCGCCGAGATCGCGGTGCCGGCGTCGATCGACGCCGACTACGGCGCCATCCGCGCCGAACTCGGGTTGTGAGACGGGCGGCCGCGAGGGTGGCCGGCGGATGATGGCCGGCGGATGATGAAGTACGTCG
>VAXF01000219.1 GCA_005888395.1 Actinomycetota bacterium
CGGGATGCCGCCCGGGAGCGACGTCGGCAACATGTCGATCCTCGGCTACGACCCCGCCCGCTTCCACACCGGGCGGGCGCCGATCGAGGCCGCGGCCCTCGGCATCGCCCTTCGGCCCGACCAGGTCGCCTACCGCTGCAACCTGTCGCGCGTCGACGACGGCGTGATGGTCGACTTCGCCGGCGGCCACCCCACGTCGGAACAGGCCGCGCCGGTCGTCGCCGCCCTCCAGGACGCGCTCGGGTCCGACGAGGTGTCGTTCCATCCCGGGGTCGAGTACCGCCACATCGTCGTGGCGCCCGCGTCGTGGGCCGACGCCGACTGCACCCCACCCCACGACCTCACCGGGAAGCCCGCGGTCTGGCCCACGGGCCCGGCCGCGCCGAAGGTGCGCGCGCTGATGGACGCGTCGCGCGACGTCGTCGGCCGGTTCGGGCTGGCCGCCAACGAGATCTGGCTCTGGGGGCAGGGGAAGGCGACGTCGGTGCCGTCGTTCTCGTCCGTGAACGGCGTGAGCGCCGCCCTGTGCTCGGCGGTCGACCTCGTGCGCGGGCTGGGTGTGCTCGCCGGGATCGACGTGGTCGACGTCGCCGGCATGACCGCCGGCTACGACACCGACTACGCGGCCCAGCGCGACGCATGCCTCGCGTCGCTCGCAGGCGGCGCCGACCTCTTCCTGCTGCACGTCGAGGCGAGCGACGAGGCCGGCCACGCCGGCGACCTGGGCGCCAAGGTCGAGGCGCTCGAGCGCTGGGACCGCGACATCATCGGGCCGTTGGTGGGCGGGCTCGACGGCATCGGCCCGTGGCGGCTGCTGTTGTTGCCCGACCACCCCACGCCGTTGGCGTTGAAGACGCACACGCCCGACCCCGTGCCGTACCTGCTCGTCGACTCGGCCGCCGACGGCGCCGGCGGCGCGTACACCGAGTCGGGCGTGGCCGGCGTCGAGCCGGTGCCCGGCCACGCGCTGATGGCGCGCCTACTGGAGCGCTCGACGTGATTCGCGGCGAGGGGACGGCCGTGGTCCGGGGCGTCACGCCGCAAGAGGTGTTCGACTTCGTGCTCGACCCCTCCCAGTACACGAAGGCCGACACGAAGATGATCTGGGTCACCAAGCTGGCCGACACGCCCAACGGCATGATCGCCCGCGAGGAGGGGAGGTTCATGGGCCGCTTCCGCGGGTCCGTGGTCACCCGCTACCAGTGGGACGCGCCCCGCCGCATCGACGTCACCCTCGAGCACGGCGTGCCGCAGCAGATGCACGCGTGGTTCGACATCGACGAGGTCGACGCCGGCACCCGCCTGCATCACGTCGAGGAGATGGACATGGGCCGGGGCCCCGTCGGCCGCCTCTACGACGCAGTCGCCGGCCGCTGGTTCGCCGGCGCCGTCACGCGCGAAGTCGCCGAGATCGCCCGCCTCATGGAAGCCGGCGAACGCGGCCACGGCGTCCCCTGAGCCCGCCTGCTTCTCGGGCGAGGGAGAGGAATTGGTCGGCTGGCGACCGATTTCTCTCCCTCGCCGAGATTTTCAGGCGAAACGGGTGACGAAGCCGCGCTGGCGGAAGACGCGCAGCATGCGCAGGAGGAACGCGAGCGCGAGCAGGGCGAAGATCACGCAGCCGATGGCGGCGAGGGTGATCTCGTGCCACGGCATGGCCCGGCCGTCGAGCAGCCGGTGGGCGGCGGTGAAGGCGTGCGTCGAGGGGAGCGCGTAGGAGATCGGGCGGAGGAACGCCGGGAGCGCGCTCGGTGGGTAGAAGACGCCCGACAGCGGCATGGCCATGAACATCAGCCCCCACGCGAGCACCTCGGCCGACTGACCGAACCGCAGGACGAGCCCGATCACGAACAGCGAGATGACCCAGCCGACGAGCAGCAGCTCGGCCGCGATCGGTATCAGACCCCAGCCCACGTCGCTGACGGCGAACGAGTAGAAGCCCCACGCGGCGAGGGCGACGACGCCGATCCCGAGCACGAGCTTGGCCAGCCCGAACAGCGCAACGCCGGCGACGTACTCCACCTCGCGCAGCGGCGTCACCATGAGGTTGAGCAGGTTGCGCGACCACGTCTCCTCCATGAACCCGACCGAGACGGAGATCTGGGACTGGTAGATGACGTGGAACAGCAGGATCCCCGCCAGCAGGTAGGAGACGCCGGCGCGGCCCGCGCCGGTCTGGCGGGCGACGAACACGCCGAGTGAGCCGAACAGCAGGGTGTCGACGATCGGCCACACGAGCACGTCGAACCAGCGGTGGGGGCTGCGCCAGAGCACGTGGTAGTGGCGGATGACGACCGCGCGGATGCGTCGCCAGCTCAGGTTCACGGCCGGCTCGTCTCCTCGGGCTCGGGCGGCAGGTCGAGCTCGCGCGCGCCCGCCAGCTGGAGGAAGACGTCTTCGAGCGTGTCGATACCGAACCGCGCCGCGACCTCGTCGGTGCGCCCGTCGGCCACGACGCGCCCGGCCGAGAGGAACACGACGCGGTCGCACACGCGCTCGACCTCGACCATGTTGTGGCTCGTGATCAGCAGCGTGATGCCGTCGTCGCGGCACATGCGCGCGATGCCGTTGCGCACGCGCTGCGCGACGTCGGGGTCGAGCGACGCGGTGGGCTCGTCGAGCACGAGCAGCCGCGGCCGGTGGAGGGTGGCCTTCACGATGCCGATCACCGTGCGCTGGCCCGACGACAGCTCCGAACCCATCGCGTCGCGCAGATGCGTGACGCCGAAGCGCTCGAGCCCGGCCTGCACCTGCGGTTCGGGATCGTCGATGCCGTAGAGCTCGGCGAACATGGAAAGGACCTCGCGCACGCGCAGCCGTTCGGGGAGAGGCAGGTAGCCGGCCGCGAACCCGACACCCTGCATCGCCTCGCTCCGCTCGCGGGGGAGGGCGTGCCCGAGCACCTCGACCGTGCCCGTGTCGGGTGTGATGGCGCCCAACAGCATGAGCAGGGTGGTGGTCTTGCCGGCGCCGTTCGGCCCGAGCAGGCCGACGCGCTCGCCCGCGGCGATCCGGAGGTCGACGCCGTCGACGGCGCGCACCCCTCGGAACGCCTTGGTGAGGCCCTCGGCCTGGAGGACGTAGCCCATGGTGGACCGAGTGTCGCAGAGGCGGGTGACGGCAGGAAGCGAGATTGCGCGCGCTCGGGTCATATCGGGTACCATGACCACGACTTCAGCTGGCGCCGCAGTGGCGCCGGCGGCTGTCTCCCGGAACCTTCCTGAGGAGCGCCCGAGTCGTATCCACGGCGGGCAGTCCTCGTCGGAACCCCGCATTTGTCGGGGCGCCGCACACCAACACCCAAGCGAGGCACAGTATGAGTGTCGAGCCGCAGGCCCTCGAGCGTTCCGTCCTGGAACGCAAGCAGCGTGACGAGCTCCAGACGATCGCCGAGGCGCTGGGCATGAAGCCCACCTCCGGCGCCCGCAAGGCCGAGCTGGTCGATCAGATCCTGCGCGAGGCCGGTATCGAGAACGGCGAAGAGCCGGCCAAGCCCAAGCGGGCGCGCACGCGCGCCAAGGCGAGCGACGACGGCGACGCGCCCGCGGACGCGACAGCGGCTGCCGGCGACGGCGACCCGCCCGCGTCGGAGACCGACGAAACCGACGAGTCCGGCAGCGCGGCCGACGTCGCGCCTGCGACCGCGAGCGCCACCTCGACCGAGGCGCCGGCTGACGCGCCGGCGACCACGCCCGACGGCTCGCCCGGTGGTGACCGCCAGCAGCACCGCGGCGGGCAGCAAGGCCAGCAGAGCCAGCAAGGCCAGCAGGGCCAGCAGGGACGGCAGGGCGGTGACGGGGCCGAGCCGGGCAACCGCCGCAACCGCCGGCGGCGGGGTCGCGACCGCGACCGCGGCGGCGGCGGCGACCGCGACTTCATGCGCCAGGAGCAGAGCGCCGACATCCAGTACCAGGGCGAGCCGATCCCCGTCGAGGGGCTGCTCGACCTGCGCGACGAGGGCTATGGCTTCCTGCACGCGGGCGGCTACCTGCCGAGCCCGAAGGACGTCTACGTCTCGCTCAGCCAGGTGCGCCGGTTCGCACTGCGCAAGGGCGACTACATCCAGGGCGCCAGCCGGCCGGCGGCCAGCAACGAGAA
>VAXF01000206.1:0-200 GCA_005888395.1 Actinomycetota bacterium
GCCGTGTTCGATCAGCCGCCTCGTCATGTTGGCGCCCATGCGCCCGAGCCCGACCATCGCGATCCTCACGTCACGTCCTCGAGGTGGTCGACCTCGACGCGGAGCACGCGGCGGTCGTGGGCCCTCAGGCTCTGGAGGTCACCGAGGGCCTGGGCGTCGATCAGCGTCCCGAAGTCGTAGTCGAACCCCGGGATCGGCAG
>VAXF01000206.1:207-7328 GCA_005888395.1 Actinomycetota bacterium
GACCACCGACGGGGGCCCGCCCTTGTGCAGCTGGCCGGTCGAGTGGAGGAAGCGCGGGCCGTACCCCGCCGTCACCGCCGCGCCGTCGAGCCCGTCGCGCACCGCCCGGCGCAAACGCTCGAGCGCGTCGTCCCGCTGGTAGGGGACGTATGCCTGGAGCGACACGTAGTCGCCCGGCCGAACCGTGGCCGCCAGCCAGTCGCCGACGGTGGCCGGGTCGGCACCATCGACCGCCGGCAGCGGCAGCGTCTCGAGCACCTTGGCGGTGTTCTGCTTCGACTCCGTCACGTTGGGCTCGTCGAACGGGTCGATGCCCAGCACGTGGCCGGCGACCGCGGTCGCCACCTCCCACCGGTAGAACTCGGTGCCGAGCTGGAGGGCGTCGTCGATCTCGAGGCCGACCACGTGGCGGTCGGCACCGGTCTCGACCTCCGTCGTCGGCACCGGCACGCAACCCGTGCCGCGCTTGCCGGTGGACTCTGCGATCAGCTGCTCGACCCAGAGCCCGAAGGCGCGGAACGGCTCGGGCGTGACGATCGTGACCTTGTCGCGACCCTGCCTGGCGGCCCCGCCCATCGCCACACCGAGCTCCACCGCGGCCTCGAGGTCGGCCGTCGCGGCCCGATCGCAGAGCCCGCCGACGTCGTACCCGATGAGCGCCGCGGGCACGAGCCCGAAGTAGGACAGCACGGAGTAGCGGCCGCCGATGTCGGCCGGGTTGAGGAACGTGCGGGCAAACCCGCGCTCGGTGGCCAGGTCGGCCAGGGGCGTGCCGGGGTCGGTGACCGCCGCGTAGCGGCGACCGTCGGGCACCTTCGACCAGAAGTGGTTGAAGAGCGCGTGCACCTCGAGCGTGGTACCCGACTTCGGCGGCTCGACGGTGGCGATGGTCGCCGGATCGGTGGTGTCGAGGACGACGAGGCGGTCGCTGCCGAGCGCCGCCCGCAGCACCTCCGGTCCGAGCGACGAGCCGCCCATACCGAGCAGGACGACGCGCTCGGCGTCGACCGTACGCGCCCACGAGGTGAGGTCGGCCGCCTCCTCCCTCATGCGCCGGGGCACGTCGAGCCAACCGAGCCGCTTGGCGGCGACGTTGCCCTCCGGCCACAGCGTGGCGTCGCGCGCCAGCAGCCGGTCGAGCACTTGACTCACGCAGTGAGCTCCGCGCGTTTGGACTCGAGGGCGCCGAGGAGCTCGTCGTAGCTCTTGGTGAAAGAGGCGACGCCCTCGTCCTCGAGCACCCGGCTCACGTCGTCGAGGTCGACCCCGACCTCGGCCAGGCGCTCGAGCGTGTGGCGGGCGTCGTCGGCACCGTCGTCGATGGTGCGGGCGACGGTGCCGTGGTCCTCGAACGCGGCGATGGTGGCGTCGGGGAGCGTGTTGACCGTGTCGGGACCGATCAGGTTGTCGACGTAGAGCAGGTCGGGATAGGCGGGGTTCTTCGTTGAGGTCGACGCCCATAGCGGGCGCTGGAGGCTGGCGCCGCGGGCCGCGAGCCGGTCCCACCGCGGACCGCTGAATCGCGCACGGAAGAGCTGGTACGCGAGCTTGGCCTGGGCCACGGCCACCTTCCCCTGCAACGCCCGCGCGTCGTCCCTCCCCACGGCCTCCAGGCGGCGATCGGTCTCGGTGTCGACGCGGCTGACGAAGAACGACGCCACGCTGTGCACGCGTGCGAGGTCGCCGTCGTACGCCTCGAGGCCGGAAAGGTACGCCTCGATGATCTCGTCGTACCGGTCGAGACTGAAGATCAGGGTGATGTTGATGCTCCGGCCCTCGGCGATCATCCGCTGCACGGCCGGGACTCCCTCGGCCGTCGCGGGGATCTTCACGAAAAGGTTCGGCTCGTCGATGCGTTCGTGGAGCCGGCGGGCGGCGGCGACCGATCCATCGGTGTCGCGGGCCAGGTCGGGGGCGAGCTCGACCGACACGAAGCCGTCGCCGCCGGCGCTCGCGTCGTAGACAGGACGGAGAATGGCGAGCGCGGCCTCGATGTCGTCGACGACCATGGCCCAGTAGGCGTCCTCGGCACTCGAGACCTTCGCGAGGTCGCGGAACTGCTCGTCGTAGTCGCTCGAACCCTCGATCGCCTTCTGGAAGATCGTCGGGTTCGACGTGATGCCTCGGATGCCGTCGGCCACGAGACGCTCGAGCTGGCCGGTGGTGAGATAGCCGCGCTTGAGGTTGTCGAGCCAGGGGCTCTGGCCCTGCTCGCGGAAGAGCTGCTGCAGCTTGGTCATCGCGTATCCCCTAGGTCTTGAGCAGCCGGCGCGCGGCCTCCGCGATGTGAGCGGCGTCGATGCCGGCCGCGGCGAGGAGCTGGTCGGGCTTTCCCGACGACGGCATCTCGCGGACGGCCAGCTTCACCACGCGCGGACGCTCGTCGTCGTCGGCGAAGACGTCGAGGACGGCGTCGCCCAGGCCCCCCTCGGCCCAGTGGTCCTCGACGGTCACCACTCGACCTCCGGTGGCCGCCGCCGCTTCGCGCAGCGTGGCCCCGTCGATCGGCTTGACCGAGTAGCAGTCGACGACGCGAGCGCCGATGCCGTCGTCGGCCAGCGCGCCGGCGGCTTCGAGAGCCTCGTGCAGCGTGATGCCGGCGGCCACGATCGTGACCGCGTCGTTGTCCGAGGAGCGCACCACCCGGCTGCCGCCGATCTCGAAGGTCTCGCCGGCGTCATAGACGACCGGCGTGGCCGCGCGCGTTGTGCGCAGGTAGATGATCCCGGACCCGTCGGCCATCGCGGCCACGAGGCGGGCCGTCTGGTTGGCGTCACAGGGGTAGAGCACCGTGCTGCCGTGGACGGCGCGGAACGCGGCCAGGTCCTCGAGTCCCATCTGCGACGGCCCATCCTCGCCGATCGACACGCCCGCATGTGAACCGCACAGATTGATCCGGGCGCGGCTGACGGCCGCCATGCGCACGAAGTCGAAGGCGCGCGTGAGGAATGCGGCGAAGGTCGACACGAACGGCGTCCACCCGCGCACCTGCAGGCCCACCGCGGCCGCGACGAGCTGCTGCTCGGCGATGTACATCTCGAAGTAGCGGTCTGGATGCGCGTCGCGGAAGATCTCGGCGTAGGTCGAGTTGGAGACCTCGCCATCGAGCGCGACGACGTCGCCACGCGCCGTGCCCAGCGCGGCCAGCGCGTCGCCGTAGGCCTTGCGGGTGGCGACGTCGCTCCCGACGTCGTACTGCGGCAGCCGTAGCGGCCCCGACGGGAATGCGTGCGGCTTCGCGGTGCTGTCGGGCTTCGCCACGTCGACGCGGATGTTGCGCTCGCCTCCGAGCTCGGCGATGGCGGCCTCGGGGTCCTTCAGCGGCTGGCCGTGCTTGCCCTCCTGGTCCTCGACCGCGGCCACGCCCTTGCCCTTCTTGGTGCGAGCAACGACGACCGTGGGCTGGCCGGTGGTGGCGACGGCCTCGACGTAGGCGCGGTCGACCGCGATCGCGTCGTGGCCATCGACCTCGATGGCCCGCCATCCGAACGCCTCGGCCCGGCGGGCGTAGGAGTCGAGGTCCCACTCGTGCATCGTCGGGCCGCGCTGGCCCAGACGGTTGACGTCGATGATGACCGTGAGGTTGTCGAGACGCTCGAAGCCCGCGTGCTCGAAGGCCTCCCAGATCGAGCCCTCGGCGATCTCGCTGTCACCGCAGAGCACCCAGACCCGGTACGGCAGCTGGTCGAGCCGCTTGCCGGCGAGCGCGATCCCGACCGCGACGGGCAGGCCCTGGCCGAGGGAGCCTGTGGCCACGTCGACCCAGGGGATGAGCGGGGTCGGGTGGCCCTCGAGGCGACTCCCGAACTTGCGGAAGGTCAGCAGCTCCTCGTCGGTGATGGCGCCGGCGGCTTTGAACATGGAGTAGAGGAGTGGCGACGCGTGCCCCTTCGAGAGCACGAAGTGGTCGTTCGCCGGGTTTTCGGGGTCGTCGAAGTCGTAGCGGAGGTGGTCGGACAGCAAGACGGCCGCCAGCTCGGCCGCCGACATCGAGGACGTCGGGTGCCCGGAACCCGCCGCGGCCGCGGCGCGGACGGAGTCGACGCGGAGCTGTTGGGCCAGTTCGTGCCAGGCATCCGACTTCGCTGTCATGTTTGGACCCTACCCACGGAAGAGAACCACGGACGCGGTGAACCCGTGCAGGAAGTTGCGGCCGCCTATGGGGCCGAGCTCACCGGCGCAGAAGAAGCCCGCGAGCGGCGCCCCGTCGAACGCGTCCGACACGACCCCGGCGTCGTGGTCGGGGGTGCCGAACAGCCGCGTGCCCCGCCCGTTGCAGGTGAACAGCAGCGCCGCTTCCGCGTCGTGGCCGCCTACGAGTGCTCGGAGGTCCTCGTCGGCCGTGGCGGCGTCGCGCACGTGGAACTGCACGGTCGCGCCCACGTCGCAGACGGCGCCGACGGCGATGGCACCGCTCTGGCGGTCGGCGCCCATGACGTTGCGCACGACGAAGTCGCCGCGCTCGAACTCGGCCTTGTGCTCGTCGACGACCAGGCCGAGGTGCAGGCCGCGGGCCATGAGCTCGCGCTCGTCGTCCGAGGACAGGGCCACCAGCTCCTGCAGTCGCTCGAGCGCGGGCTGCCCGGCGAGCTCGTAGACGACGTTCTGCTCCGACTTCGTCACGACGAACGGCCGCCCGACCGGACGGCAGCCCTGCGACACGACGGTCGCGATCTCGACACCCGGGCCGAGGAACGCGCCGACCGCGCCCTCGGTGACGACGGCGTCGTCGACGACGAGCCGGTTGCCGCCGGGCCCGTGGGCCGCCGACGCCATCCCCCCGACGATCGGGAGCCCAGGCCGGATCTCGGCGAGACGCGCGAACAGGTCGTCGACCGGGAACGAGAAGGGATCGGCGAGCAGCAGGAGCGCGCCGGCGCCGTGCGGCACGTCGGGTGGGTCGCCGGTGGTGAGCACGAAGGGCGCGCCGGCGCGCACGTCGCCGGCCCACAGCGAGACCGCCGGCCGGGCCTCGACCTCGCGCGCGCCGCCCACTACCGACTCCGCCGTGCAGCCGAGAAGGACGCGCGGCCGCAGCACCTCGCGCACGGCGCCGGCGGCGTCTTCCAGCGCGCCGGCATGGGCCGCGGTGACGAAGAGGAGCGCGAGGTCGGTGTCCCTTCCCACGGACTCGAGCAGCTGGCCGGCCACCTCGCCGACGGCATGACTGGCGAGCGGGTGCTCGGAGAGCGCCGCGGCCGCCCGCAGGGTCACCTGGCCACCATCTTCGATGGTGGCCGTGACACGGGTGCTCTGTCTCTTGGTTCGCTCGCCTGCGGCTCGCTCACGTCGGAGGAAGAAGCGTGAGGGGCACGACGATCGGGGGCTTGCCGTCGATCGAGCAGTGGGCCTCGATCGGGCCGTAGTCGTCCCACGTCAGCTCGGCCTTCACCAGCTGGCGCCCGAACTTGCCCGGCTCCACCTGCACCGGCTGCTTGGTGCTCGCCACCTCCGAGCCGTCGGGCTTGGTGAAGACGACCTCGAGCGCGCTGAGCCCACTGTCGTCTGCCGCCGCCCGCACGAGCACCACGAGGTGCGGGTCGAGCGACACGGGCGGGGGATGGGGGGCGGCGAACGAGAAGTGCACGCCCTGGAGGTCGATACGCGTCGCGCCGCCTGGCGCCTGGCGCATGTTGAGACCTTCGATGAACAGCGCGGCGACAATGTCCATGTCTTCTCCCCGGGCGGGGCCCCAACCCCGCCCTCCTCGCCGAAGATGGGGCCCCTGCCCCATCCGGCGCCGTCTGGCACTGACGCTAACGCCGGCGGGTAGCTTCCGGACGTGCGGTCGCCGGTGTGGGCGCGGGACGCGATGGTCGCGACCTCCTCGCCGCTCGCCGCCCAGGCGGCGCTGTGGGCGCTGGCGGAAGGCGGCACCGCCGTCGACGCTGCCATCGCCTCCGACGCCGTGCTCGGCCTGGTCCAGCCGATGTCGACGGGCGTCGGCGGCGACGCCTTCTGTCTCGTGGACGACGGCCGTGAGGTTGCCGGCTTCAACGGCTCCGGCGCGGCGCCGGCCGCGCTCACCACCGACGCCTGCCGCGCCGACGGAGCGTGGCACGACACGAGCCCGCTCACGGTCACCGTCCCCGGTGGCGTCGACGCGTGGCACCGGCTCTCGGAGCGCTACGGCCGGCTCGGCCTCGGCCGCGTGCTCGCGCCGGCGCGCCGGCTCGCCGAGGAGGGCTTTCCCGTCGGCCGCCGGTCGGCGAGGGACTGGTCGTTCAGCACCGGCCGCGTGCGGGCGGGCTCGCCGTACGCAACCGCGCCGCCGGCGGGCGGGCGGTTCGCCAACCCCGCCCTGGCCGAGACCCTGGCCGCTATCGCGGGCGGCGGGCCCGAGGCCCACTATGGCGGCCGCTGGGGCAAGGACGCCGTCGAGGCCGTCGTCGCCGACGGGGGCGTCCTTGCGCAGGACGATCTCACCGCTCACGCGGGGGAGTGGGTGGCGCCGATCACCGGGGTGTACCGCGGCCACGAGGTCGTCGAGCTGCCGCCCAACGGCCAGGGCGCGGCCGTGCTCGTCGCCCTGGGCCGCCTCGATGCCGGGCCCCCGCCGTCGCTCGCCGAGACGATGCTGGCGGTGCGCGAGGGCATGGAGGCCGCCCACCGCCACGTCGCGGACCCGCGCTTCGCCGAGGGGCCGCGCTTCTGGGAGCAGGAGAAGCGGGACACCGTCTACACCGCTGTCGTGGCGGGCGGGGTGGCGGTGGGCCTCATCTCGTCGGTGTTCATGGCCTTCGGCTCGGGCATCTGCGCAGGCGGCTCGGCCGTGCAGAACCGTGGCTTCGGGTTCTCGCTCGACGGTGATCACCCAAACGTGGTCGCCGGCGGCAAGCGGCCCTTCCACACGATCATCCCCGCGCTGCTGCGGCGCGACGGCCGCACACGCGCCGTCTTCGGCGTCATCGGCGGGCCGATGCAGCCGCAGGGGCACGTGCAGGTGCTCGGCCACCTGCTCGACGGCGGGCTCGACCCGCAGGCGGCCCTCGACCGCCCGCGCGTGTTCTGGATCGGCGACGACCAGATCGCCGTCGAACGCGGCCACGACCCGTCGGCGGCCGACGAGCTACGGGCAGCAGGGTTCGACGTCGTCGCCGACAGCGCGTCGCCCGACTGGT
>VAXF01000229.1 GCA_005888395.1 Actinomycetota bacterium
GAGCTTCGCGAGCTGCCACACATCGTCTCGGGCTGCAGCCCACGGGCGTTGCAGCGGGCCGCTGACCTCTTCCGCCGGCTGGGAGGCACGATCGTCGAGCTGGGCGTCGAAGAGGCGGAGCTGGCGAAGCTCTTCACCAACACGTGGCGCTACGTGCGGTTCGCGACCGCCAACCAGCTCTACATGATAGCGAACGACTTCGGGTTGGACTTCGAGCGCATCCGGGCCGCGGTCATGCGCGACTACCCGCGCGCGGCCGACATGCCGGGCGCGGGATTCGCCGCCGGACCATGTCTGCTCAAGGACACGATGCAGCTGGCCGCGTTCAACAACAACAACTTCACGCTCGGCAACGCGAGCATGATGATCAACGAGGGCCTGCCGCTCTACGTCATCGCCCGCCTCGCGCAGCGCTACGACCTCGAGACGATGACGGTCGGCATCCTGGGCATGGCCTTCAAGGGCGAGTCCGACGACACCCGTTCGAGCCTGAGCTACAAGCTCAAGCGCCTGCTTCGGTTCCGGGCCGCCCGGGTGCTCTGCACCGACCCCTACGTGGCCGACGACCCCGACCTCCGCCCGCTGCAGGAGGTCCTGTCGGCATCCGACCTGCTCGTGATCGGTGCGCCCCACCGCGCCTACGCCTCGCTCGACGTCCGGGTGCCGGTCGTCGACATCTGGAACCTGCTCGGCCGCGGTGTACGCGTGTGAGCCACGGGTCTCGATCGTCGTCCCCGTCTACAACGAGGGCGAGGCGGTCGTGGCCCTTCTCGACCGGCTCTTCGAAGCCGTCACCCTCTCGTGCGAGGTGCTGGTCGTGTTCGACTCTCCCGATGACGCGACCCGGCCGCACCTCGAGTCGTACGCGAGCCGCGAGCCTCGCCTCGTACCCACGCTGAACACCTACGGGCCCGGACCGGCCCGCGCGCTCCGCTTCGGCATCGACCAGGCGCGCGGGCGCGTCGTCGTGGTGACGATGGCCGACGGCAGCGACGATCCGCGGCAGATCGACCAGCTCGCCCGCCTCGTCGAGCGCGGGGTCGTGGTGGCCGCGGCCTCCCGTTACGCCAAGGGAGGCCAGCAGGTCGGCGGGCCGTTCCTCAAGGGCGCACTCTCACGCCTCGCGGGGTTGTCGCTCCACTGGCTGGCGCGGGTGGGCACCCGCGACGCGACGAACTCGTTCAAGGCCTACGACCGTGAGTTCCTGCGCTCGGTCGGCATCGAATCCGACGCCGGCTTCGAGATGGGGATCGAGATGGTGGCCAAGGCGCGCCGGCGGCGGCTGCCGGTCGCCGAGGTCTCCACCATCTGGCTCGACCGCGGCACCGGGCAGTCGAACTTCAAGTTGCGGGCATGGCTGCCGCGCTACCTCAGGTGGTACCGCTTCGCCTTCGGCCGGGACGCGAGCGAATGACCACCGTCCTCGTGAGCGGTTCGTCCGGCTTCATCGGGGGTTACGTCGTCGAAGAGCTCCTGCGGCGCGGCCACGAGGTCGTGGGGATCGACAACCACTCGAAGTACGGGCGCGTCGCCAAGTCTTACGACGCCGACCCGCACTACCGGCTCGTCGAAGGCGACGCGAGAGACACCGAGCTGATGACCGAGCTGTTGCTCACGTGCGACCACTTCGTGGCCGGCGCGGCGATGATCGGCGGCATCTCCTACTTCCACACCTATGCGTACGACCTGCTGGCCACCAATGAGCGCGTGATCGCGTCGTCCTGCGACGCCGCCATCCGCGCCTTCCGCGACGCCCGTCTCCAGAAGGTCACCTACATCAGCTCGTCGATGGTTTTCGAGTCGGCGACGTCGTGGCCGTCGCGTGAGGGCGAGGAGCGCGAGATCGCCCCACCCCGTTCCTCCTACGGCTTCCAGAAGCTCGCCGTCGAGTACTTAGCGCGCGCCGCCCACGAGCAGCACGGCCTGCCCTACACGATCGTGCGACCGTTCAACTGTGTCGGGATCGGCGAAGGACGCGCGCTCGGCGACGTCGAGGTCCTCAGCGGCAACGTGAAGCTGGCCATGAGCCATGTGGTGCCGGACCTGGTACAGAAGGTCCTGAAGGGCCAGGACCCGCTGCACATCCTCGGCGACGGCACCCAGGTGCGTCACTACACCTACGGCGGTGACGTCGCCCGGGGTGTCGCTACCGCCATGGAGCATCCCGCGGCGACGAACGAGGATTTCAACATCTCGACGGAGCGATCGACAACCGTGCTCGAACTGGCCGAGCGCATCTGGCGGGCGGTCCGTGGTGAAGACGTGCCCTTCCGCTGGCTCTCCGACCAACCCTACGAGCACGACGTGCAACGCCGCGTACCTGCCGTCGACAAGGCCCGGCGCCTCCTCGGATTCGAGGCCACCACCACCCTCGACGAGATGCTCGCCGAGGTCATCCCCTGGATCCGCGACGCCGTGGTCGAAGGACGCATCTGACGCGGAACCCCTTGTGAAGTCGGTCCTGTCCTCGAAGCGCGGCGCCGTCGCCGCGTTCGCGCTGGTGGCCCTGCTGCTGGCTCCGGTGGCCGCGGGGGCGCGGCGCGCGCCCGTGTGGCCCATGGACGAAGGGAGTCTCCTCGTCTACCCGCAGCTCCTCCGGCACGGCGAGCAGCCGCACCGGGACTTCGAGACCCTCTACGGGCCGGGCAACCTCTGGCTGCTCGACGCGACCTACTCCGTTGCGAGGCCCACCTTCGGTGTGGAGCGGACGGTAGGACTCGCCTACCGCCTCGCCATCGTCGCCGCCATCGCCGTGCTGGTGTGGCCGGCCGGCGCGCCGGTCGCGGCGGGCTCTGCGCTCGTCGCCGGCATCATCGCCTTCGCGCTGGGCCTGCCCGCCTTCGCGTGGCTGGGAGCACTCGCCCTCGCGCTCGCCGGGCTGGCCGGCATCGCCACTGCGCTGCGCGCCACCGGCGACCATCTCAAACGGTGGCTGGCGGGCGGTGCCCTGCTCGGTGCCGCCGTGGTGTTCCGGCTCGACCTCGCGTTCGGGGTCGCCGCCGCCGCCCTCGTGCTGCTCGCCGACGGGCGGCCGGTGGAGCGCCGGCGCCTGCTCACGGGTCTCGCCGTGGCGCCGATCGCCTACGCGGTCCACATCGCGCGCGCCGGCCCGCGTGCCGTGGCGCGGGGCATGGTCGGCGACGTCCTGCGCCAGAGCCCCGGCCGGCGCCTGCCGCTCCCTCCCCACCGGCTCGAGGTGGCGGCGCTGCTCGGGTTGGCGGTCACGGGCGTGATCGCGCTCGTCGCCGCCGGAACCTGGCTGCGGCGCAACCGGCAGGGCGACGGCGCGGTCGTCCTCGCGCTCGGCCTGCTGTGCGCGGGGACCTTGCCCCAGGCCGTGCAGCGGGCGGAGGCCAGTCACGTCGGGTCGGCGGCGGTCGTGTGCGTCGGCCTCCTCCCTCTCGCACTCGCAAACCTCGCCCGTCTCGCGCGCGGTTCAAGAGGGCGCGTGTCGGCGTTGAACGGGGTCGTGGTCGTCACCGCGGCGGTTGTGGTAGTCGCGGCGCTGGCGGCTCCCGCCATCTTGCATCCGGCGCTCGGCTACGGCGAGCGGAGCCTCGGCCTGATCCGCTCGCGCTCGGCGGCCGTCCACCGCGACGGCCGGTGGGTCGTCGTCGACGACCGGCATCAGGCCGGCGAGCTGCGGGCGCTACTGCACGACGTGGACGCGGTGTCACGGCCGGGCCAGCGCGTCTTCGTCGGCCCCGCGAACCTTCGGCGCACCAACTACAACGACACCTTCCTCTACGCGCTGCTGCCCGAGCTCACGCCGGCCAGCTACTTCCTCGAGATGAATCCCGGTAGCGCCAACCGTCGGGGATCGCGCCTCGCGAGTGATCTGGCGACCGCCGACGTGGTCGTGCTCACGAC
>VAXF01000230.1 GCA_005888395.1 Actinomycetota bacterium
GGGCGCGGTCCGAGAGGCGGTGGTTCTCCGCGGGGAGTCTGCTCGCGCCTGTCGTTGCGCCCCTGACCGACCGCGCGTTCTTCGCTGTCGCCGACGGCAACGGACGGGGCGTGGCCGCGGCGCTCGCCGTGGCCGGCATCCGATCGTCAGCGCGCTGACCCGCCCTCAAGCGCCCGAAGCCGCCGCGCTGCGGTACTCGCTCATGTCCATCGCCGGGTAGCGGGCCTGCACGTCGGTCAGGGTCTGCTCGTTCCAGTACTCGTGGCCCGGCGGGGGGAAGCCGAACAGGTCGCGCTCGCGCACGGTGGCCCGCTCCATGACCTCGCGGAACGCGGGGCCGATGCCCTGGTTGGGCCAGCACATCTTGCCGGCCCATGGTGTCCCCTTGAGCTTGTAGTCGGCGAGCAGTGAGAACCGGCTCCGGCCAGCGCCGCGCATCTGGGAGCCGCGGTGCAGGACGTCGTTGCGGTAGAGCAGCAGGGTGCCGGCCGGTCCGGTCGCCGACACCTGGGCATCGGCGAGCGGTCCCGGGTCCGGCAGGAAGCACGAGCGGGACATCGGCGGTCCGGCTGACCGGCACCAGCTTGGTCGGCCCGTCCTCCTCGGTCACGTCGGAGAGCATGATGAACGACGTCAGCTGCGGCCAGCGTCCGTCCCTGCGGGCCACCACGAGGCTGTGGCTGCCGAAGTCGCGATGGAGCGGCTGGCCGTAGTTCACCGCGCCGCTGTACTTGGCCCACAGCTCGACCTTGTACAGGTCGAGCGCAGTCGCGCCGAGGAAGCGCTCGGCCGCGTCGACCAGATCGGGATGGAACGCCAGACGGTTGATCGCCCAGCTCTGATACGGGAACAGCTTCACCCCGGCGAACATGTCGCGAGCGAGGTGCTCGAACCTCTCGGGCGCGGCGAAGAACTCCTCGGGCCGCGGGTACTCGAGCCAGAGACCCTCGTGCGCGTCGGCGAGCTCGTCCTTCGCGAGGAAGCCCTCGACGATGGCGTAGCCCTCGGTGCGGAGTTGCTCGAGGGAGCTCTCCGGAACTTTCACCGGCGGCCGACGTTAGCGACGGGGCGGCCGAGAGCGAGGAACTCTCGGCGTGTACGCGGTCCGTACGCGCTCCCGGGCGGTGCCTCCGTCCGTGCACGCTCGAGGTCGGCGCGGTCGAAGCGGCAGCTCGTGTCGATGCGGTGCTCGACGCCGTAGACGCGGGCGCCGTTGAGCCCGAGCACCTTCGCCTTCACTGCCGGCGTCAGCGCGGGGTACCCGTAGCGTTCCTGCAGCTCGGTCGATATCTCCAGCGCGCGGAACGCCTGGATCTGGTCCTGAGGCGACCCGTACCAGATCGAGTCGGTGCCCCACGTCACGTTGTCCTCCCCGACGAACCGCAGGAGCTTGCCCCACGCGTGGGCGCCCTGGGTGGGGTCGCGCATGAGGTTCCACCACGTGGTCCCGAGGTCGACGTACACGTTGGCGTTCGGGCGGATACCGGCGTGGCGTAGCGAGGTGACGAGCGCGTCGATGCCGCGGTTGCCCTCGCGGTACGGCCCCTCGACGTTCCCGTGCTCGTAGCCGGAGTGGTAGACGAGGAACGACACGTCGGGGTGGGCGCGTGCCGCCGGCCCGACGTCGTCGGGCGTGTTGTAGGCGAGCTCGACCGCCTTGCGGATGAACGCCTCGCCCACCCGCGGCGCGCCCGGCTCGTGGTCGTCGAGCCACCAGCCAGGGCCCAGGAGGTGGGTGTAGCTCTTCCAGCCGACGATCGGCATCTCGTGGGCGAGCTGCTCCATGCCCGCCAGAACCTCGGGCAGCGGCCGGGCCGTGGGCGCCACCTTGCCGTGGAGGAGCACGCGATCGTCGTGGCACACGATCCCCGCCACCCGCCGCGTCTCGCGCATGACCGCCGGCGACAGCGGATCGTGCTCCAGCGGGAGCGGCACGGCCGAGAGCACGAGCATGTTGGTGTCGCTGCGCACGAACATCTCCTCGAGGAAGTGCTCGATCGAAAAGCAGTCGTCGGGGTCGTGCTCGCCGCATCGTCGCTGGGGGAAGCCCGACGCGAGTGCCCCGAACTCGGCCTTGGCCAGCGGGTCGAGGGTGTGGTCGAGCAGGTGGCCCTGCACGTCGAGGACGAACTCGTTTCCGCTCAGGGCAGCGCGGGCCGCATCGGGTTCGGTCGTTGCCTCCCTCGGGATGCGAAAGGCGCCCCCGGGAGCCCGGCCGGCCGCCTTGTGGGCGGCCTTCGAGCAGGCGTCGAGCGCCAGCAGCGTGGTCGCCACCGCGCAGGTCGAACGCAGGAACGCCCGCCGCGACATCCCCGTGCGCCGGGCGTTGTCGTCACACGCCTCGCGTGCGAGACGCACGGCTGCGGCAGTCACGGCGTCGAGCGGGAGGGGCGCGTACTCCTCGGTGCCGCACGGCCCGAGCTTCACCGGCAGGCGGTCGGGGTCGAGCACGGTGGCCCGCTAACGCGCCGGCTCGGACGCGCCGGCTCGTTTGACGTCGACCCCGAACATGCGTTGCGCGATGCGGCGGATCTGGATCTCCTCCGATCCCTCGGTGATCCGGTAGCGCCGGTGGTGCCGGTAGATGTGCTCGAAGGGCTTGTGACGGGTGTAGCCGATGCCTCCGTGGACCTGAATCGCGAGGTCGGCGGCATCGCACACGAGGCGGTTGGCCTGGTAATTGGCCATCGACACCTTGTCGGAGACGGCCATGTGGTCGTCGCGGTCGAGGTGCCAGGCGGTCTTGTACACCAGGTTGCGCACCATCTCGATGCGGGTCTGCATCTCCGCAAGCGGGAACTGGATCGCCTGGTTCCTCCAGAGGGGGCGCCCGAACACGATCCGCTCCTTCGCGTACGTCACCGACTCGTCGATGCAGAACTGGGCAGCGCCGACACCCGACGCGGCCTGCCGGATGCGGTTCTCGTGCACGAACATGTTGGCCATCTCGAGACCGCGGCCCTCGCCGCCCAAGATCGCGCTGTGGGGCACGCGGACATTGTCGAGGGTCAGCTCGGCGTGCTCGGACGGCATGTTGAACGTCCACCACATGAACTCGACGTCGAAGCCGGGCGCGTCGGTGGGCACGACGAAGCAGGTGATGCCGTTGGCGTCGCCGGGGTCGCCGGACGTGCGGGCGAACACCATGTCGTGGGTGGCGATGTCGAGGCCGGTGTTGAAGCGCTTGGCCCCGTTGATCGTCCACTCGTCGCCGTCGCGCACGGCGGTGGTCTCGAGCCACGTGGCGTCGGACCCGTGATTCGGCTCCGTCAAGCCGAATGCGATCCGCATCTCGCCCGTCAGCATCCTTTCGCACCACGCCTGCTGCTCGGGAGTGCCGGCGTTGTGCACCATCAGCACGCTCGGGAAGTTGCCGACGATGGACGACTCGTTCTGCAGGTCGTTGTGGAGGCCGAGTCCCTTGGCCGCGAGGTGCTCGCGGACGATGGCCATGCCGAGGTTCGAGCCGTCGGAGCCACCGAGCGCGGCGGGAAGCGCCCAGCGGAGCAGGCCGGCGGCGTCGGCGCGCCGGCGCATCTCGCCGAGCAGCGCGTACCACTCGGTCCGGGGCACGCCGCCGTTGTCGAAGTCGGTCCGGGCGAACTCTCGTCGATGGTCGAAGAAGCGGATGTTGTCGTCGCGCTCTTCGAGGGGCCTGATCTCCGCCTCGATGAAGGCGTCGATCCGTACCAGTAGCTCGCCGATAGCAGGGGGGATCTGGAAGTCCACGGTTGCATTCTCGCGGGGCTTCCGGCGATACGCTTCGGGGCGATGGCGATGCCGGCTTCGACCGAAGGGGAGGCCTACGACCCGTTCGAGGCCTTCGACAGGGCGCAGGGTGCAGGCGCGGTCCGCGACCCCTATTCGGCGTGGGCTGAGCTCCGGGCGCGGGCGCCCGTGCAGGAGGTCAGCGTCAGCGAGCTGTTCGACCTGGGCGACGACGTGGAGATCCCCGACGACGTGCCGCCCACCTACCAGGTCCTCAGCTACGAGGGCGTCTCCCAGGTGCTGCGCGACGGCCAGACGTTCTCGTCGCAGTTCTATGCCGCGACGATGGGCACCGTCATGGGTCATTCCATCCTCGAGATGGACGAGCCCGAGCACCACCACTACCGCTCGCTGATCCAGCAGGCGTTCACGCGCAAGGCCCTCGAACGTTGGGAGACAGAGCTGGTGCGGCCGGTCGTCGACTCGCACATCGACGACTTCGCCGAGCGCGGTCACGCCGACCTCGTCCGCGAGCTCACGTTCCCGTTCCCGGTGCGCGTGATCGCCGGCATGCTCGGGTTGCCGGAGGACGATCTCCCGCAGTTCCACCGCTGGGCGGTCGAACTGATCAGCATCGGCTTCGACATGGAGCGGGGGATGGCGGCGTCACAGAGCCTGCGCGACTACTTCGCGGGGATCCTCGAGCAGCGCCGGCGCGACCCGGCGGGCGACGTCATCAGTGTGCTCGGCCAGGCGGAGCTCGACGGTCAGCGGCTCACTGACGAGGAGATCTTTGCCTTCCTGCGACTGCTCCTTCCCGCGGGCGCCGAGACCACGTACCGCTCGTCGAGCAACCTCCTGTTCGGCCTGCTCACCCACCCCGACCAGCTCGACGCCCTGCGCGCCGACCGCTCCCTCCTGCCCCAGGCAATCGAGGAGGGGCTCCGATGGGAGCCGCCGCTGACGGGAATCGCCCGCTTCGCGGTGAAGGACGCGGCGGTCGACGGGGTGACGATCCCGGCCGGGTCGGTGGTGAGCGTGTGCATGGGAGCGGCCGACCGTGACCCGGCCAAGTGGGACCGCCCCGACGAGTTCGACATCCTCCGGCCCATGCAGCAGCACACCGCCTTCGCCCTCGGGCCGCACATGTGCCTCGGCATGCACCTGGCCCGCATGGAGACGACCGTCGCGCTCAATGCGCTCCTCGACCGGCTGCCGAACTTGCGCCTCGACCCCGAGGCCCACGACGTGCACATCACCGGCCAGACCTTCCGCGCGCCGCGCTCGCTGCCCGTTCTTTTCGGGTGACGCTCGCGGGGCGCGTCGCCCAACTCCTAACGGCGCCGCCGCTGTGACTTGTCGGCGAGGGCGGGCGGGGTCCAGCCGGCGTCGGCGACGTTGAGGTTGGTGCCCGGAGGCACGAGCTCGTCGATGCGGTCGAGGACAGCGGGCTCGAGGTGGATGTCGGCCGCGCCCAGCTGGCCCTCGAGATGTTCCGTCGTGCGCGGCCCGATGATCGCCGAGCTCACCGCCGGGTGCTCCAGCACGAACGCCAGCGCGAGGTGCACCAGGCTGAGGCCGGCGTCGTCGGCCAGCATCACCAGCTCTTCGACCGCGTCCATCTTGTCGGCGTTCTCGGGCAGCGCGGGGTCGTAGCGCTGCGGGATCCGCTGGGCCCGGCCGCCCTTCGGCGTCTCCATCCCCCGGCGGTACTTGCCGCTCAGCCAGCCTCCGGCGAGCGGGCTCCACGGGATGACGCCCATGCCGTACCGCCGGCAGACCGGCAGCACCTCGGCCTCGATGCTGCGCACGAGTATCGAGTAGGGCGGCTGCTCGCAGACGAA
>VAXF01000200.1 GCA_005888395.1 Actinomycetota bacterium
GGGCGCGTCGTCAGGATCGAGAGCAGACGCCGGAGCGTCACCGGCCGGTGACGCTCCGAGGCCGACGTGCTGGCGGATCTCCTCGGCGATCTCGACCATGACCTGGGGGTTCTCGGCCAGGAACTGCTTCGAGTTCTCCCGGCCCTGCCCCAGTTGCTCGCCCTGGTAGGTGAACCACGCGCCCGACTTCTTGACCACGCCCAGGTCGACCCCTACGTCGAGCAGGGAGCCTTCGCGACTGATGCCCCTTCCGTACATGATGTCGAACTCTGCAGTTTTGAAAGGGGAACTGCACTTGTTCTTCGCCACCTTCACGCGCGTGCGGTTGCCGACAATCTCGACGCCGTCCTTGATCGACTCGATCCGCCGGATGTCGAGCCGCACCGACGAGTAGAACTTCAGCGCCCGCCCACCAGGGGTCGTCTCTGGCGACCCGAACATCACCCCGATCTTCTCCCGCAGCTGGTTGATGAAGATGGCGATGGTGTTCGAGCGGCTCAACGTGGCGGTGAGCTTGCGCAGGGCCTGCGACATCAGCCGGGCCTGCAGCCCCATGTGGGCGTCGCCCATCTCGCCCTCGATCTCGGCCCGCGGCGTGAGCGCGGCGACCGAGTCGATCACGAGCACGTCGAGCGCGCCCGAGCGGATCAGCATGTCGGCGATCTCGAGTGCCTGCTCGCCCGTGTCGGGCTGCGAGATCAGCAGCTCGTCGACGTTGACGCCGATGGCGCCGGCGTAGACCGGGTCCATGGCGTGCTCGGCGTCGATGTAGGCGCAGACGCCGCCGTTGCGCTGGGCCTCGGCCACCACGTGCATGGCGAGCGTGGACTTCCCCGACGACTCGGGCCCGTAGATCTCGACGATCCGGCCCCGGGGCAGCCCGCCGATGCCCAGGGCGATGTCGAGGGCGAGGGCGCCGGTGGGGATCGCCTCGATGTCCATGTGGGTGGTCTCGCCCATCCGCATGATCGAGCCCTTGCCGAACTGCTTCTCGATCTGGCTGAGCGCCAGGCCGAGCGCCTGTGCCTTGTCCTTCTCGGTCTCCATCGGTTGGGTCCTTCCTCGCTGGCCGGAATCTGACAGGGCCGCACCCTACGGAGGGGGTGTGACAATGACGCCGCTGTACTTCCACCAGCGTAATTCCGAACGTGCGTTCGATCAAGGACCCCGAGGACCTATCCGGCGGATTGCCCGGGCGGGCGGGCCATGCTCCTCCGGTCGGGGTCCGACATGCTCATGATCCCGACCGCGTTGCCGTCGGGATCCTCGACGACGGCGTAGCGCGCTCCCCAGAACGCGTCGTAGGGCGGCTGCTGACCGCGGTATCCCGCCCCGGTCACGTCGGCGTAGAGCCGGTCGACGTCGTCTCGCGACGCGACGCGAAAACCCACGACCACACCGGCCGACCCCGGCCACCCGTTGTCCCACTGGCGGGCGAACTCGACGCTGTCGAGGTCGACGTCGAGGCCGCCCGGCATCACCGCGTTGACGTGATGCGAGCTCCACCGTGGGTCTCCCTCGGGGATCGTGATCCCGAGGCGGCGGTAGAACGCAACCGACGCCGCCATGTCGGTCACGACGATGTTGAGCTGGTCGATCACCGGTCCGTCGTCTGCCATTGCGCGTGTCTAACCGACGCGAAGCACGGCCGCGCCCTCGACCTGATCGTGGGCCAGCGCGCGCAGCGCGTCATCTGCGGCCTCGAAGGCGAACGGCGTCGTCGTCACGCGGATCGGGATGCGAGCAGCGAGATCGAGGAACTCCTCGCCGTCTCGACGCGTGTTGGCGGTGACCGACCGCACCTGCCGCTCCTCGAAAAGATCCAAGTACGGGAACGACGGGATGTCGCTCATGTGGATCCCCGCCAGCGAGACCGTGCCGCCCCGGTCGAGCGCCCGCAAAGCCACCGGCACGAGCGAGCCCGCGGGCGCGAACACCACCGCCGCGTCGAGCGGCTCAGGCACCGGGTCGGCGGAGTCCCCCACCGACGCCGCTCCCAACTCCCGGGCGAGCCCACGCGCCGGCTCGGACCGCGTGCGCACGTGCACGGTCGCCCCCTCGAACACCGCCACCTGGGCGGCGAGATGCGCCGAGCCGCCGAAGCCGTAGATGCCGAGCTGCCCGCCGGGTGGGAGCTCGGACCGGCGCAGTGCCCGGTAGCCGATGATGCCCGCGCACAGGAGGGGGGCGGCGTGCTCGTCGTCGAAGACGTCGGGGATGCGGTAGGCGTAGCGCTCGTCGACCACGGCGAATTCGGCATAGCCACCGTCGTCGTCCCACCCCGTAAAGCGCGGCGCGACGCACAGGTTTTCGTCGCCGCGAAGGCAGAAGCGACACTCGCCGCAGGTCCACCGCAGCCACGCGATCCCGACCCGCTCCCCGACCGAGAACCGGGTCGCGCCCTCCCCCAACGCGTCGACGACACCGACCACCTCGTGGCCTGGAACGAGCTGCGGCCGGTGGACAGGAAGGTCGCCCTCGGCGACGTGCAGGTCGGTGCGGCACACACCACACACCGACACCCGCACGCGCAGCTCTCGCGGCCCGGGCACGGGCGCCGGCCGCTCCACCAGCTCGAGCGGGCCCTGTCTCCGGCCCGCCTCCACGGGCGGGCCCCCGTCGACCGGGCCCGGCTCGCGAACGATCCACGCCCTCATGACAGCGGGAACCGCCGGACGACGGAGTAACGGGCGCCGTGCGGGTGCAGCGCGCTCTCGACGAGCACGAACCCCTCCACCTCCCATTCGGCTGCGACCGGCTCGCCCGACAGCGGCCGCAGGTCGGCACCGCCCCTCCCTCGGGCGAGCGTGACGTGGCCCTTGAACCTGCGGCTCTCGGGTGGCTCGCCGAGCTGCTTCGTCGCCTTAACGACGCGCTCCGCCACGTCGTCGAGCCCGGCGACCGGCACCGAGAGGATGCGCGGGTTCAGGCGAGTCACCGCCGGTCCCAGCACCGCGCGCGCCGGCGCCGGCCGTGCGCCAGCCAAGGCGTCGACCACCGGCTGAATGTCGTCGACCGCCCCGAGGAACCGCGCGGTCACGTGCCACTGGTCTCGCGTCGTCCACCGCACGCCGCTCACCTCGGGCCGGGCCAACGAGGCGAGCAGATCGAGCACCTCGTCGGGCAGCGGCACCGCGACGAACAGCCGCACGGGGGCTACCGCTCGGCGCGCTCGAGCAGCCGCAGGCGCAGCAGGTTGAGCAGCGAGATGGTGGCGAACTGGCGCACCAGCCCGCGGGTGCCCGGGAGCTGAGTACGCACCGCGGTCACCTCGCCGTCGACCGACAGGCCGAAGCAGACGGTGCCCACGGGCTGGCCGTCGTGCTCCGCCGGGCCGGCCACCCCCGTCACGCTGATGCCGACGTCGCTGCCGAGCACACGGCAGGCGCTCGAGGCCATCGCCGCCGCCGCCTCCTCGGACACGACCGGGCCCGGCGGCAGGCCGAGCACGTCGAACTTCACGTCGCTCGCGTAGGACACGATCGATCCGCGGAACCACTCGCTCGCGCCCTCGACCTCGACGAGGCGCGCGCCCACCAGCCCGCCCGTGAGCGACTCGGCCACGCCGAGCGTGAGCCCCTGCTTGAGCAGCAGGTCGCCAACGGCCGACTCCATGGTGTCGTCGTCGACGCCGAACACGAGGGGACCGAGCAGGCGCCGCAGCTCATCCTCCTCGGCCGCGATGAGCTCGAGCGCCGTCGGCTCGTCGGCGGCCTTGGCGGTGAGCCGCACCTTGATCCCCTCGATGCCACTGGCGAGGAACGCGATCGTGGGGTTGCTCTGCGTGTCGACCCGCGACGCGATCATCTCGGCCAGCGTCGACTCGGCCACGCCCCACGTGCGCAGCACGCGACTGACGATCACCGCGCGCTCCCCCGCCCGCTCCTGCAGGTCGGGCACCACCGCCCGCTCCATCATCTCCTGCATCTCGTAGGGCACGCCGGGCAGCGCGTAGAGGACCTTGTGGCCGATCGGGCAGATCAGACCGGGCGCGGTCCCGATCTGCTGCGGGATCAGCGACGCGCCCTCGGGGACGTCGGCCTGGCGCAGGTTGCTGTCGGCCATGTCGCGGCCACGCGCGTTGAACATCCGCGCGATCACCTCGACGATCGACTCGTCGCGCACGAGCCCCACGTTCATGACCTCGGCGATCGCCTCGCGTGTGACATCGCTGGGTCGGGCCGAGGCCGCCGCACACGATGACGGCGTCGCTGCGCGCCAGCGCGGTGCGAATGGCGAGCACGATGCGCTCGTGGTTGTCGCCGACCTTGGTCTGGAAGAGCGAGTCGATGCCCGCCAGCGCGAGACGCTCGCCGATCCACGCCGAGTTGGTGTCGACGATCTGGCCGAGGAGCAGCTCGGTGCCGACGGCGACGACCTCACATCGCACGGGCGACACGCCTCCCGTCGAGCAGGTACTGCGCGCCGGTGACGACGGTGAGCGCGACCGCGAGCCACAGGAACCCGTTGGCCACCCACCGGTGATCGGCAGTCGACGGCAGCAGCGCGAAC
>VAXF01000201.1 GCA_005888395.1 Actinomycetota bacterium
AGATGATGGACTGGAGCTCGGTGTACGCGTGGAGGCCGAAGTCGCCTCCGTCGCGACCGATGCCGCTCATCTTGAAACCACCGAAGGGCGCTTCCATGTTGCGCTGCGCGGTGTTGATGCCGACGTGGCCGCACCGCAGCTGCTTGGCGACGCGGAAGGCACGGGCGGTGTCGGCCGTGTAGACGTAGTCGTAGAGGCCGTAGTCGCTGTCGTTGGCGATCGCGACCGCCTCGTCATCGTCGTCGAAGGGCACGACGACGATCACCGGGCCGAAGATCTCCTCGCGTGCCACCTGCATCTCGTTGGTACCGACGAGCAGCGTCGGCTCCACATACCAGCCGCGTTCGACATAGGACGGCCGCGACCCGCCCGTGACGACCTCGGCGCCCTCCTCGGCGCCGCTCCGCACGAGACCTTCGACACGGTCGCGGTGGGCGGCGGAGATCACCGGGCCCACGACGGTGGCCGGGTCGAGCGGGTCGCCCACCTTGAGCTGGGGAGCGAGCTTCGCCAGCCGCTCGACGAGCTCGTCGCGCACGCTGCGATGCACGACGGCACGGGTCGGCGCCGTGCAGATCTGGCCCGAGTGGAACGCCCACACGCTGGCGAGGGCGGTGACGGCCCCGCCCAGATCGGCGTCGTCGAAGACGAGGCACGCCCCCTTGCCGCCGAGCTCGAGGAGGAGCCGCTTCATCGTCTTCGCGCCCGACTCGTAGATGCGCACGCCCACCGCGGTGCTCCCGGTGAAGCTCACCATGTCGACGTCGGGCGACTTCACCAGCGCCGCGCCGGCCTCGGCGCCCGATCCGGTGACAATGTTGACGACGCCGGGCGGGAAGCCGACCTCGTCGATCACCCGGCCCAGCTCGAGCACGCTCAGCGGGTCCTGCGGCGCCGGCTTGACGACGACGGTGTTGCCGGCCGCCAGCGCCGGGGCCACCTTGCCGGCCATGTTGGTGATCGGGAAGTTGTAGGGCGTGATGCACGCGGCCACCCCGACCGGCTGGCGCACCGCGAGGGCGCCCATCAACCCGCCGGGCGCGAGCGGCGTGGCGTCCATCGCCTGTGGCGCGAGGGGCACGTCGAGGTCCTGCAGGGCGCCGCGCGCGTAGCGCTCGAAGCGGCTGGCGCACATCGGCACCTGCATCTTCGAGCCCACGGCCAGCGTCGCCCCGGTCTCGGCGATGATCAGCGGCAGCAGGTCGTCGTAGCGCTGCCGCACCCGGTCGGCCACCGCCTGCAGGAGGCGGGCCCGCTCTTCGCGTGGAGTGCGCGACCACGCCGGGAAGGCCTCACGGGCGGCCGCGGCCGCCGCCTGCACGTCGGTCACGGAGGCCTCGGGCGCCTCGCCCACGGTCTCCTCGGTGGCGGGGTTGACGACTGCATACGACCCGGCTCCCGCGGCCCGCCACGCCCCGCCGATCAGCAGCTCGTAGGTCATCGCGGGGCGAATTCTGACACTATGTCAGGAGACCGGCCAACCGGCCGCTGGGGGTGCATGACATGGCCATGCTGACGATCCGGTACGACCTGCGCGTGCCGCCGTTCGCCTCCGTCACCCATCCCGAGCTCTACTCCGTCTGCCTCGACCAGTGCGCGTGGGCCGACGACCGCGGCTTCGACACCGCCGTCCTGTCGGAGCACCATTTCGTCGAGGACGGCTACATGTCCGCACCCCTCGTGCTCGCCGCGGCGATCGGCGCGCGCACGCACCGCATCTTGATCAATGTCGCCGCCGTGCTCGTCCCCCTCTACGACCCGCTGCGGCTGGCCGAGGAGGTGGCCACCGCCGACCTCGCCAGCGGGGGCCGGCTCTCGCTGGTCGCCGGCCTCGGCTACCGGGAGGAGGAGTTCGAGGTGTTCGGCGTCGACCGCAAGAGACGCGGCCGCATCCTGGAGGAGCACGTCGAGGTACTGCGGAAGGCGTGGACGGGCGAGCCGTTCGACTACCACGGCCGGCAGGTGCGGGTGACGCCGCGGCCGGTGCAGCAGCCCCACCCACCGGTGCTGATCGGTGGGTCGACGGAGATAGCGGCCAGACGCGCCGCCCGGCTGCGACTTCCGTTCTTCCCCGCCATCGGCGACCCCGCGCTGGCCGACGCCTACCGCGACGAGAGCGCGCGCGTCGGGTTCGAGGGCGGGTGGGTGATGTTGCCGAGCGGGCCCGGGTTCGTCCACGTCACCGACGATCCCGAACGCGCATGGGCACAGATCGGCGTCGGTCGACACCGCCGACCGCTGGCCCGGCGTCTGCCAGCGGGCATAGGTCTGCGCGTCGTAGAGGGCGTGAGGCGCGATCTGTGCCCATGCGCGTTCGGGATCGTCGGTGACGTGGACGAACCCGGGCCCGCAGGCGAGATCCCGGTGCGCATCTACCGGCCATCGGCCGCCACCGGCCTGCCCGTGCTCGTCTACTTCCACGGCGGCGGCTGGGTGATCTGCGACCTCGAGACCCACGACCCGACATGCCGCGCCATCAGCAACGGCGCGGACTGCGTCGTCGTGTCGGTCGACTACCGCCTCGCCCCCGAGCACAAGTTCCCCGCCGCGCCGACGACGCGTACGCGGCGACGGCGTGGGTCGCGCAACACGCGCAGGAGCTCGGCGCCGACGCGTCCCGCGTGGCAATCGGAGGCGACAGCGCGGGCGGCAACCTCACGGCGGCCGTGGCGCTCATGGCGCGCGAGCGCGCAGGTCCGCCACTCGCGTTCCAGGTGCTCATCTATCCGGTGCTCGACCTGGCGTCGGAGTCGGCGTCGCGCAAGGAGAACGGCGAGGGCTACTTCCTCACCACCGCCGGCATGACCTGGTACGAGGAGCAGTACCTGCGCGACGACGCCGACCGCAAGAACGTCCTCGCGTCGCCGCTGCTCGCCGGCGACCTCGCGGGCCTGCCGCCCGCGCTGGTCGTCACCGCCGAGTACGACCCCCTGCGTGACGAGGGCGAGGCGTACGGCCGGCGGCTCACCGAGGCGGGCGTGCCAGCGACGGTCAGCCGCTATGACGGCATGTTCCACGGCTTCCTCGCCTTCGCCGGCGCCCTCGACGGCGCCACTCGCGCGCAGGCTGAAGTGTTCGCCGCACTGCGAACTGCCTTCGGGACCTGACATGCAGTTCTCGATGATCTTCGAGGCCCAGCTCGCCGACCCGACGCGCCAGAACGAGCGGCAGGTGATCAGGGAGAGCGTCGAGCAGGCGGTGCTCGCCGACGAGATGGGCTTCGACCGTGTGTGGTCGGTCGAGCACCACTGTCTCGAGCAGTACGCCCACATGAGCGCGCCCGAAGTGTTCCTCTCGTATGTCGCGGCCAAGACCTCGCGCATCCGGGTCGGCCACGGCGTCGTCTGCCTGCCGTTCAACTACAACCACCCGATCCGGGTGGCCGAGCGCATCGCCATGCTCGACATCCTCTCCGGCGGCCGCGTCGACTTCGGCGCAGGGCGCGGGGCCACCGAGCAGGAGCTGCACGCGTTCGGCATAGCGCGGGAGGACACCCAGGCGCAGCTCGAGGAGTCGCTGCACATGATTTCTCGCATCTGGCAGGACGACGTGTTCGAGTGGCACGGCGACCTGCTCGACGTGCCGCCCCGCCCGATCATCCCGCGGCCGGTGCAGGACCCGCACCCGCCGATGTACCTCGCCTGTACCCGGCAGGACACGTTGAACCTCGCGGGGCGACTCGGCATCGGAGCCCTCTGCCTCGGCTTNNCGACGACATGGCCGTCAAGCGCAAGGTCTACGACGAGGCGATCGCCGCCCGCTCGCCCGCCGACATGGTCGGCGCCTTCGCCGTCGACCACATGTCGTCGCTGTGCCCGGCGATGGTGCTCGACGACCGCGACAAGGCGCGCCGGATCGGGCTCAAGGGCCAGCGCTTCTTCACCGAGGCCATCAACCACTGGTACACGGGCGGCCCGCCGCCGCGCACCGACACCGACGACGAGGCCAACGACGAGGTCCTGCGCCGCCGGGGCGAGAAGCTCGTTGCCTACCTGTCAGAGGAGAAGATCGAGATCGGCACCGAGGCCACGGGCCTGTTCAACCCCAACCACGCCTATGGCACCGTCGCCGACGCCATCGACTACGTCGGCCGCCTCGCCGACGCCGGCGCCGACGAGGTGATGTTCCTCATGCAGATGGGGACGGTGCCGCAGGCCGCGATCCTCGAGTCGATAACCAACATCGGCCAGAAGGTGATCCCGCAGTTCCGCTGACGCTCAGGGCAGGTCGAGGCTGAGCATGCGGATGGCGTTGCCGCGCACGATCTTCTCGACGCTGACGTCGTCGAGGCCGGCGAACAGGCGCTCGGCCACCTGCTTGGTGTCGGGCCACGTGCTGTCGGAGTGCGGATAGTCCGTCTCGAAGGTCACGTTGTCGACACCGATCTCGTCGAGCGAGCGCAGCCCGTGGGCGTCGTCGAAGAAGCAGCCGTAGACGTGGTCGAAGTAGTAGGTGCTCGGCTTCTCGGGGATCTTGTCGGCCACGCCGCCCCACGCCCGGTTGTGGTCCCACACCTCGTCGGCCCGCTCGAGGATGTAGGGGATCCACCCGATCTGGCCCTCGGAGAACGCGATCTGCAACCGCGGGAACCGCACGAACGCGCCGGAGAAGAGCCAGTCGACGAGCGAGAACGTGGCGTTGGTGTGCGTCAGCGTCGAGCCGACGGCAGGGGGCGCGTCGGCCGAGGTCGACGGCATCCTCGACGATGAGCCGATGTGCATGCAGATGACCGTGTCGGTCTCCTCGCAGGCCGCAAAGAACGGGTGCCAATAGCCGTCGGGGTCGTGCACCGAGGGCAGGCCGAGGTAGGGCGGCACCTCCGAGAAGCAGACGGCGTGCACGTCGCGTGCCGCGTTGCGGCGGACCTCGTCGGCGGCGAGCTCCGCGTCCCACAGCGGGATCAGGCACAACGGGATCAACCGGCCGCCGGTGTCGCCGCACCACTCGTCGACCATCCAGTCGTTGTAGGCCTTGACGCACAGCAGGCCGAGGTCCTTGTCGTTGGCCTCGAGGAACGTCTGGCCGCAGAAGCGCGGGAACGTCGGGAAGCAGAGCGACGCGTCGACCCAGTTGACGTCCATGTCCTCGAGCCGGGCCTTGGGCTCGTAGCACCCGGGCCGCATCTCGTCGTAGGTGATGGCGGTGATCTTCACCTCGTCTCGCGGAAACCCCGCCGCCGCGCTCAGCCGGGTCTGCGGCCAGCGCAGGTCCTCGTAGAACCACCAGTCGCACATCGGCCCGTCGTCGCCCGGCGCGAACGAGAACTTGCCGCCGACGAAGGTCATCTCCCCCAAAGGCGCCCGCACCACCCGCGGTCCGACCTCGCGGTACTTGGCCGGAAGGCGGTCGGTCCACACGTGCGCCGGCTCGACGACGTGGTCGTCGACGGAGACGATCTTCG
>VAXF01000202.1:0-4592 GCA_005888395.1 Actinomycetota bacterium
ACGACGGCGTTCCTCGTGCTGCTCCTGTTCGCCACGCAGCTCCTGTTCAACCTGTACGCGACCTCGGTGGTGACAGCCGCGGCCTTCGACGCGGCGCGGGTCGTCGCCGGCGCCGACGGGGGTCCCGACCGGATCACGGGTGCCGAGGCGCAGGCGCGCAGGATGCTCGGCCGGTATGGCGAACGGGTCCGGTTCGACTGGTCGATCGACGATGACGTGGTCGCGCTTCGCGTGCGGGCCGCCAACCCCAACTTCCTGCTGGGGCACATCGGTGGGCCGGCTTCTTTCCACCACGTCGACCGCACCGTGCGCGTTCGCGTGGAGCGGTTCCGGTGAAGCGAAGAGCTCTCGACGAGAGGTGCTCGAGCGAGCCCGGTGCGATTCGGGCGCGCTCGATGAACGCGTCGACCTCCGCGAGCTGGAGCCGGATGACCCGTCCCAGCTTGTAAGCCGCGCGGGAAGCAGCGCGGGTCTTCGTCGAAGCCCCGACCGAGCGAGAAGGCGCCGCTGCCGCCGACCGGGCGGCAAAGGAAGCCATCGCCGGGCACGGTCGAGATCCCGAGCGCCTCGTCATCGAGCGCTCGGGCAGCTTCACGCGTTGCGGGCGGGTGACCTTCGTCGTCAGCTATCCCGTGCCGACGGTCCAGCTCCCCTGGATCGGCGGGTTCGGTGGGAGCGTGATCACCACGAAGGCAGTGCACTCCGAGCTGGTCGATCCGTTTCGCTCGGGACTGCCGGGGAGCGCCGCCTGTGCGCCGTGAGCGCGGCAGCATCTTGCTGCTCATGCCCGCGGCGGTACTCGTGTTGCTGGTTCTCGCAGCGGTGGCTGTCGACGCCTCGCTGGCGTTCTTGGGCGAGCGTGAGGTGGCCAATGCCGCCGCGGCTGCATCCAACGACGCCGCCGGAGCCGCGCTCCGCGACAGCGATTTCTACCGGCAGGGGCGCGTCGTGATCGACCCCGCCCTCGCAGAGGCTGTCGCGCGTCGATCAGTGGACGCGCGTGGCGAACGCTACCTGCACGACATACACGTCGACGTCGAGACCGATGGCGACCGCGTGCGCGTCATCGTGAGCGGACGGGTCGACTACCTGTTCGCCGCCGCGATCCCCGGAGCGCCGCGCCATGCCGACGTGCAGGCTGCGGCCACTGCCACCGCGGAGCGCGACGGCTGACCGCTAGTACTCGGTGATCTCCCGGATCTCTTCCTGAAGCGCCTTGTACTCCGGGCTGTTGGTGAGCGGCATCAGCGTCATGAGCTTGCCCATGTTGCCGGTGACCTTCATGCGGCCCTGCATGAAGGCGGCGTTGGCGTCGAGCTCGCCCTTCTGGACCTTCACGCTGTCGTCGTAGGTGAGCGTCATGGTGAAGTCGGAATCGGGAAGCTCGCCGAGCTTCGACTCGAGGATCTTGCCGTTCTCGAGGATCCAGTAGTACTTGATGTCGCCCTCGGGGCCACCGGTGATGACGTACTGCATGCGGGCCGAGGCACCCGGCCGCTCGGGCTGGCTGTCGGCCATCTTGCCCGTCTCGTCGAGCCACTCCTGGGTGAGGTACTTGCTCATCGTCGCTCCTCGAGGTCCGTGGTCTGGTGCGCGGCGATCGTAGGCAATCAGCGGCTGACGCGCTCGCGCACGCCGGCGAAGAGATCGTCCTCGGGAACCTGGGTGTCGACGAGGCTTCGCGCCAGCACGTAGTCGTCGTAGGGGTGGACCTGGCGGGCGATGTCGGGCGGGAGCCCGAACCAGAACGGCGACGACGGGTCGATCTGGGTGGCGTGGGCGAGCAGGGCCTGGCGCCTGACCTCGTAGAGGTCGCCGCCGACGTCGACGCGAGTCGTGATGCGGTGATCTTGCGACGGCCGGTCGAACCACTCCTCGCTGAACGGCGACTCGAGCCCGAGCTCGACCATCTTCGTGTGAATGGCCTCGATGCGCGCCCGCGACCACGCCGTGTAATACATCTTGAGCACCTGCCACGGCGGCCCCGCCTCCGGATAGGCGTCGGGGTCGGCGGCAGCGTCGAAGGCGACCACCGAGATGTCGTGCACCCGGATGTGGTCGGGGTGGGGGTAGAAGGTCTGCTCGTCGCCGTAGGTCACCATGACCTGCGGGCGCTCCCGCCGCATCACGGCCACGAGCTTGCCGATCGCCTCATCCAGCGGCGCCTGCGCGAAGCTGCGCGGGTCGGCGTTGGTGGGCGTGTCGGGCATACCCGAGTCGCGGTAGCCGAGCATGACCACCTCGTCGTAGCCGATGACCTCGGCGGCTCGGGCCAGCTCCTCCATGCGGATCTCGTCGAGCCGGGCCCGCACCTCGGGCGTGTCCATCGCCGGGTTGAGGATGTCGCCTTCCTCGCCGCCGGTGCAGCACACGAGGACCGTGCGGATGCCCTCGGCGTGGTAGCGGGCCACGCTGCCCGCGCCCTTCGACGCCTCGTCGTCGGGGTGGGCGTGGACGGTGAGCAGGCAGAGCCGGGGGGTTTCCGCGATTCCCCGAAGCTATCCGCGCGCGCCGCAGGCTCAGGACGCCGGTGGCCTGGGGAGGGTGAAGCTGAAGCGGGCGCCGCCGCCGTCGGCCTCCTCGTACCAGGTCTCCCCGCCCTGGGCCTCGACGTAGCCCTTCACGAGCGCGAGGCCGAGCCCGACGCCGCTCGACACCTTCGCCGGCCCACGCTCGACCTGGTAGAAGCGGCCGAAGAGCCGGGGGACCTCGTCGGCCGGGACGCCGGCGCCCTTGTCCTCGACGACGACCACCACGTGGTTGTGGCGCGAGGCCGCTTCCACCCGAATCGGCGGCTCGCCGTACTTGCGGGCGTTCTCCAGGAGGTTGACGAGCACCTGCTCGGTGCGGTCGCGATCGGCCAGCACCTCGAGGCCCGCGGGCACCGACACCTGCACGGCACCATCGAGCGACGACGAGGCCACCGCCGTCGCGACCAACGACGCCAGCTCGACCACCTCGGGGTACACGACCGCGCGCCCGGACTCGAGACGCGAGAAGTCGAGCAGGTTGCCGACGAGGCGGTCGAGACGCTCCGACTGGCGGTCGATGATCCCGATCTGCTCCTTGCGGACCGCGTCGCCGGAGCGGTCCCAGTTGTGCACGAGGGTCAAGGCGAAGCCGCGGATGGCCGTGAGGGGCGTGCGCAGCTCGTGGGAGACGGTGGCCAGGAAGTCGGACTTCATGCGGTCGAGCTCCTCGAGCCGCTCGACCGCCTCGCGCTCCCGGCCGTAGAGCCGGGTGAGCTCGGCCTCGCGGAGCCGGATGCGCTGGGCGATGAACACGACGATGGCGGTGATGAACAGCAGCACGATGTCGAGCAGCACGACGACGCTGGTGACATAGGCCCGGTTCGTCACCAGGCCCGGGCGCAGCACGTCGAGAGGGGCGTGGCTCAGGTGGCCGGTCGCCTCGCCGATGATGACGGCATCGAGCAGCGCGCACGCGTACACGCCCTTCAGCAGGCTGTCGGCGGCAGAGAGAACGAGGCCGGCCACCACGAGCACGGCGGCGATCTCGGCCACGGCCTGCGTCTCCACCCCGCCCCCGAAGTGGAGCCCGATCGTGAGCACCGTGAGGTCGGCGGCACACTGGCCGTTCCCCAGGAGCCGGTAGGCGCGGCGCCAGTTTTGCGGCGGCTGCCGTGTCCACGCCACGATGAACCGCCAAACCAGGACGTTGTAGACAATCACGAACGGAGCGATCACGTTGCCGGCAGCCAGAGAGGTGCGGTAATGACCGAGTTGGTGGGCGAGCACGCTCGCGCCGTACAGCACGACCACACCGGCCCAGCGCAGCAGCATGTACCAGCGAAGACGCTGGATGGCGCTGCGCTCTTCGGTGAAGCCGTGTTCCTCGGGCCGAGGGGCTGACGCGTGGCCGTTCACCGGCGGTTGCGGATCCTTCTGGTCGACGACGAGCCCGACATCCTGCTGCTCCTGCAGGCGATGCTGAGCGCGACGGCGTGGGAGGTCGTCGGCAAGGCGACAAGCGGCGAATCGGCCCTGCGCATCTCGACCGACATCACTCCCGACGTGGCGGTCATCGACTACATGATGCCGGGAATGCACGGCATGGAGCTCGCAGAGCGTCTCAAGAGCGTCCACCCCGAATGCGAGGTGCTGATCTTTTCGGCGTTCGACGTCCGCGAGGAGGCCCTCGCGAGCCCCCACGTCGACCACTTCCTCCACAAGACCCAGGTCGCGCGCCTCGAAGGCGTGCTGGGCGATATCGCCGTGCAGAAGGGCTTCGCCGGCTAACGCGTTGCTACTGCGAGCGCTTGACGTCCTTCCAGGGCACGTCGCGGTCGACGGCCGGCTCCTTCGGCAGGCCGAGCACTCGCTCTCCGAGGATGTTGCGCATGATCTCGGAGGTGCCCCCCTCGACGGTGTTGGCGCGGGAGCGCAGGAAGCCCCTGACGGTGGCCGCGGCAAGCTCGCCCGGCCGCCACGCCATGCCGCCGGGGCCGAGGAGGTCGACGGCCAGGTTCTGAAGTCGCTGGTTGAACTCGGCCTGGAACAGCTTGGTGATCGAGCCCTCGGGGCCCGGCTGCCGGCCGGCCTTGCGGGCGGCCGTGCTGCGCAGGTTGGTCA
>VAXF01000202.1:4608-7971 GCA_005888395.1 Actinomycetota bacterium
GTCGTCCCACGCGCGGCTCCGACGGGCGGCGGCCACGAGCTCCTCGACGGCGCCGCCCCCGACGTTGCCGCCGCTCGTGCTGCCCGCGCCGGAAAGCGCGGCCCGCTCGTTCATGAGCGTGGTCGTGGCCACGGCCCATCCCTCGCCCACCGGGCCGAGCCGGGCCGCGTCGGGAATGCGCACCTCGGTGAAAAACACCTCGTTGAACTCCGCGTCTCCCGTCATCTGCTTCAGCGGCCGCACCTCGACGCCGGGCGCCTTCATGTCGACGACGAAGTAGGTGAGGCCCTTGTGCTTCGGCTGGTCAGGGTCGGTGCGGGCGACGAGCATCCCGAACGCAGCGACGTGGGCGAGCGTGGTCCACACCTTCTGCCCGTTCACAACCCACTCGTCGCCGTCGCGAACGGCGCGGGTGGCCAGCCCGGCAACGTCGGACCCGGCGCCGGGCTCGCTGAAGAGCTGGCACCAGATCTCGCGGTCCTGTGCCATCGGCGAGAGGTACCGGGCCTTCTGCTCCTCTGTCCCCCAGTGCATGATCGTGGGGCCGGCCATCCCGATCCCGATGATGTTGAACGACCGCGGCGCGCGGAACCGGGTGAGCTCCTCGTTGACGACCTTTGCCTGCCGCGGCTCGATGCCGGCCCCGCCGTACTCGCGCGGCCAGGTCGGCGTCGCCCATCCTGCCTCGCCGATGCGCACGCGGAACTCGGCGTAGTCGAGCTGCTTTCGCAGCGCGCGCAGCCGTTCGTCGTCGCCGGCTTCGATCGCATCGAGCCAACCGGCGGGGAGGGTCGCCTCCAGCCACTCGTCGACGCGGGCGCGCAGCTCCTCGTCGCTCAGCGCCGTCAGGTCGTCGAGAACCGTCATGAGATGGATGCTACTGAGGGACGAGCTCCTCTTCGCCGGTGGCGTCGTCCTCGACGAGCACGTAGCCACAGAGCTCGGCCAGCAGCGCGTGGCCCTCGTCGGGGCCGGTGGCGATGAGCTCGTCGCCGACGTGCAGCACGACGTCACGACGCGGCCGGTAGAGGTAGCGCCCGCCGCGGCGAATGGCCAGCAGGTAGAAGCCGGTCTCGGTCTCGAGCTGGAGACTCCGCAGCGACGCGCCGTCGGCGGCGGAACCTTCGCCGACCGGCACGCGCACCGCGACCTCCTCGGCGTCGCCGAGGGCAACCGCGAGTATCGGGTGCAGCTCCTCGTTCTCCTCGATGAGCCACACCATCTGTTGCGCGGCGTCGCCGATCTCCTCGGCGGCCTGGCCGAGGTGGAGCAGGCCGCGCAGTGGCGACGGATCGATCTCGCCGTTGGCGCTGCGGAGGACCCACGTCTCGAGCCGCTCGCGCATGTCGTCGAGCCGGTCCTCGAGGTGACTGACCTCGGCTGCGAGGCCCTGGTCGCGCAGCACGAGCGCCGAGTAGGCGAGGCCGACCGCCACCTCGGAGATGTTCTTCATCTCGACGAGCACGTCGATGGCGCGGTCGAGATCGGAGATGGCGGCGTCCTCCGGCGGCTGGGGCGGTTCCCACGCCGGCGCGCCCGCCAAGCGGCGGAGCTCGGCGATACCCGCCGGCGCGCCCTGAAGGAAGAGGACATCACCCGGCAGGAGCACCTCGTCGCCGCCGACGTCGGTGAACCACTCGCGCTCGCGCCGGACGGCGACGACCCGCATCGCGACCTCCGTGGGCAGCTCGAGGTCGGCGAGGCTGCGGTGCGCCATCTCCGACCCGTCGCGCACCCGCACTCGGTGCGACACCTCCTCGGCCTGCGACAGGTCGGCCACGAGGGCGCGCGGGATCCCGAGCTGGCGGGTGACGATGCGGCCGATGTCGACGGCGGCGTTGCCCATGCGCTCGATGGCCCGGATGACGGAGAGCACCGATGCCATGGCATCTGCGTCGCGGGGCGAGCGAGCGGCGACGACGGCGACCGCACCCATCTCGTGCACCAGCTCGGACAGCCTGCTCTCGAGCTCGTCGACCTCCTCGGCCATGTCGGGGTCGCCGAAGTAGAGGGCGGCATACGCCAGGTCGACCATCAGCTCGGAGGTGTCCTTGGCCTCCGACAGCATGGTCTTCAGATTTCTCGGGCGGTCGTCCATCGCCGGTTCCAAGATTAGCGATCGGGTTAGCATCCGGTCATGCCCTACGCCCCCGCGGGCCGGGTCATCCACGACGCCGATGCCCACGTCGTCGAGACGCCCGAGTGGTTCATGGAGTACGCCGATCCCGACGTCCGGGAGCGCATGGAGCCGCTCTACGTGAGCACGGTGAAGCCCGGCGAGGAGAGCTTCATCGAGCACTACCGCCGGGAGCACGCCGACCCCGAGTTCCGGGCGCAGGACGAGGCCGAGATCATGCTGCGCAAGAACTGGAAGGCCACCGGGTCGTTCATCAAGGAGGACCGCCCGCGCGCCCTCGACCTCCTCGGCTTCGCCAGCCAGCTCGTGTTCAACACGTTCGCCAACAAGTACCTGGTGGCGGCCGAGCACAGCGACGACCTCGACTTCGCGTATGGGGTGGCGCGCGCCCACAACCGCGCCCTGGTCGATTTCTGCTCGGTCGACGAGCGGCTGCTCGCGGTCGGGTACGTGCCGCTGGCCAACTTCGAGCGTTCCAAGGCGATGGCGGCCGAGGCGATCGGGCTCGGCTGCCGCGCCCTGATGGTCGCGTCCGCCTGCCCGGCCGGGCACTCGCCGAGCCACGTCGGGCTCGACCCGGTGTGGGCGCAGGCGCAGGAGGCGGGCGTGCCGATCGTCTTCCACGTCGGCGGCGGCGGGCAGCTCCTCGACCCGAAGTACTTCGTGAACGGGCTGCCTCCGGTGCCCGACTTCCATGGCGGCGACGGCAACTTCCGATCGGTCGACTACATGGCGATCCCCTACCCCCCGATGCAGACGCTGGCCACGCTGATCATCGACGGGATGCCCGACCGCTTCCCGCGCCTGAAGATCGGCGTGATCGAGCAGGGCGCGTCGTGGATGCCCGGCCTGATGCGAATGCTCGACTCGGCCGCCGATGCGTTCCGGAAGAACGAGGAACGGCTGCAGAAGCTCGAGCTGAAGCCGAGCGAGTACATCGTGCGCCAGGTGCGCGTGACTCCGTATCCGCACGAGGACGCTGGCTGGATCGTCGAGAACACGCACGACGACGTCTGCATGTTCTCGTCCGACTACCCCCACGTCGAGGGCGGCCGCAACCCGCTCGCCCGTTTCGAACGCACCACCGCCGACCTCAGCGAGCGCGCCCGGCAGCGCTTCTACTGCGACAACTTCGCCGACCTGATGGGCCCCGCCCTCACGGCCTAGCCGTTTTGTCAGCAGGAATGCACCCCATGGGGTGAATTCCTGCTGACAAAAGCCCGGGG
>VAXF01000062.1 GCA_005888395.1 Actinomycetota bacterium
AAGGTGGGCAAGCAGCTCTTCGCCCTCCTCGATGGGCAGGACGACCTCGACCACCATCATCCCGTCGAAGGTCCGCGACGCTCGCAGTGCCCGGCGTTCGAAACGAGCGAGGTAGTCCTCGACCCCGCGCTCCTGTTCTTGCAGGAGGCGCCAGTGGCGGGCCACCCGCTCGAGGTCGGCGGCCGACCCTCGCGCGGCCAGCGCGAGCAGCGTGGCGTCGGTCTCGGCGTCAGCGTCCTCGATGCGGGTGATGGCCCGCACCTTGGAGTAGGAGAGCTTCCCGGCGGCGAAGGCCGCGCGTATTGCGGGCCGGCGAGACAGCTCGTGGGCGACGCGCAGCTTCTCCCGAGCGGTGGTGGCTGTCAGCCCGCAGCGCCACACCAGCCAGGCCGCCCCCGAGAGCTGGCCGTCGGCCCGCCAGCCCTCGCGGCGGTCGAACTCGGCCAGCAGCCCGAGCCACTCGCACTCGGCGGAGGCCATCGCCCGCGCCCGATCCACCAGCGCCTCGGCGAGCGCTCCCGTGGGCCAACGCGCCGGCTCGACCTCGACAGCTTCTGTCACAGACATGGCGACCTCCGGATAAGATACGAACATGTGTTCGTATCTTATCGAGGGGGTGTGACAGGGACGTCGGGCAGTCTGACTGCGTGACACATCCGGTAATCGAGGGCGATGACGTCAGGCTCCGACCCACGACGCCCACCGATTTCGCCATCGCGGCGCGTCTGTTCCGCGACCCCGGCTTCTACGATCGATGGGGCGGCTCGCCCAAGACCGACGAGGAGATCGCCGAGAAGTACCTGGGCGCGCGGAGCCCGCTGGTCGAGTGCTTCTTCGTCGAGGTCGACGGAGAGGTCGTCGGGTTCACGCAGTACCACGACGCGGACGACGGGGGTGAGGGCGGCGGGATGGACCTCGTGCTTCTTCCTTCGAGCCGCGGGCGAGGGATCGGCACTGCCGTCGTGCACGCCGTCGTGCGCTTTATCCGCGAAGAGAAGGGCTGGCGCAGGTTCACGGTCGACCCCGACGTCGACAACGAGCGTGGCGTCAACTTTTGGAAGAAGGTTGGGTTCGTATCGCAGCGTGTCGTCGAGGACGACGGTGACCGAGTGCCGTACTGGCTGCTGTCGTGGCCGATGGCCGAGTGAATCGACTCAGATCGCGCCCGGCCCCGGGGACATGAACGCGATCGGCACCGTGGCGCCCGCGTCGCGGCGGACGGTGGCGATCCGGCGCCCGGGTTGGAGGGCGTCCTTCACCGGTCCGAGGTGCTCGCCGAGTGAGAGCGCGGTGGCGTCGAGGTCGTCGACGGTGAACGCGAGCCCGTAGAAGCGGGCCGGGCGGTCGCGCCGGTCGTCGGGCTCGGCGGGACCGATGAGCTCGAGGATGGTGTCGCCGGTGCGGAAGAACGTGTAGCGACGGTCGCCCATCTCCAGCGTCCGCCGGGGCTCGAAGCCGGTGGCCACGAGCGCTGCCTCTGTGCGCCGCTGGTCGTGGGACGTGACCACGAGATGGTCGAGCGCGACGGTGCCGTTCGGGTGCACAGCCGATGCGCTCGCGCCGGCGTGGCCACCTTCGACCACTGTTGTCGCGAGACCGTCGATCGACGAGGGCAGCGGCGCCGGTACGGCAAGCGCCCAAGACCGGATCCCAGGCGCATCGCCCGCACCGGCGAGCTGGATGCCCACCGAGCCCACGCGGCACACGCCGCTCTCGTCGACCGCGAACCCGAGGTCGCGCCACACCTCGGGCGCGTCGCCGACGACGACCGCGCAGAGCGCTGGCGAGCTACTTGCGTCCGGTGTGCGGGCGCTTCCCGTGGTTGGCCTTCTTGCGGCGCGTGCGCACCAGCCGCTTCTTCGTCCGTTTCGACATGGCGGCGAGCCTAGGGGAGCGACGGGGCGGTTAGCCTCGAACCGTGGAGCGCCTGGGCATCGTCGGGCTGCCCAACGCCGGCAAGTCAGCGCTGTTCAACGCCGTTACCGGTGGGAACGCGGTGGTCGCGTCGCACCCGTTCTCGACGACCGAGACCCACGTCGGGGTGGCGCACGTGCCCGACCACCGGCTCGACGCCCTCGCCCGGATGAGCGAGTCGCGCAAGATCGTGCACGCCAATGTCGAGCTGGTCGACATCGCCGGGCTCGTCGCGGGCGCGTCCACCGGTGAGGGGCTGGGCAACCGGTTCCTGGCCGGCATCCGCGAGGTCGATGCCATCGTGCTCGTGCTGCGTGCCTTCGAGGACGCCGAGGTTGCCGGCGGCACCGACCCGCTCGACGACCTCCACACGCTCGAGCTCGAGCTCGTGCTCGCCGATCTCGCGAGCGCAGAGGGCCAGCTCGATCGCCGGCGGAAGGCGGCCAAGGCCGACAAGTCGCTGGCGGGGGAGGCGGCCGCGCTCGAGGCCGCGGTCGAGACGTTGCAGGCGGGAACGCCGGTATACCGGTCGAAGCTGGCCACGGACCAGCGCGACGCGCTCGGGCCCTTCTTCCTCCTCACGACCAAGCCGGTGCTCGCGGTCGTCAACCTCGGCGAGGACCAGGTCGCCGATGCCGACGCGCTGGTCAAGCCCGTGGCGGCGGAGCTGGGCGACGCTGTCACTGCGTTCGGGCACGCAGCCATCGAAGCCCTCGGCGTCAGCGTGCAGCTCGAGGCGGAGGCGGCCCAGCTCGACGCGGCGGAGCGAGCCGAGCTCCTCGAGGGGCTCGGGTTGGGCGAGGGGGCGCTTCCGCGGGTCGTGCGGGCGGCGTACCACCTGCTCGGGCGACGCACGTTCCTGACCACCGGCGACAAGGAGTCGCGCGCGTGGACGTTCCGCGCCGGCGCCCGGGCTCCCGAGTGCGCGGGCGTCATCCACTCCGACTTTCAGCGCGGGTTCATCCGGGCCGAGGTGATCCGCTGGGACGAGCTGCTCGAGCTGGGGTCGTGGAACGCGGCCAAGCAGGCCGGGCGGCTCCGCGTGGAAGGCAAGGACTACGAGGTCCAGGACGGCGACGTCCTCGAGATCCGTTTCAACGTGTAAGTTTCGCTTCGCAACCAGAGGTTGCTCAGCGAGCCAATCGTGCTCCGGGCGCCCGGCAAAGCCGGGTCGCCCTCCGCGCTGTCTTCATTCCTTCAGCGCCAGCCGGGGCGGCGGCCTTCGGCCGCATGGGCGGCCGGCGCAGCCTCCGGCATCGATTCGCGCTACGCGTAGCGTGTAGGCGTGCCCTGGCTGCTGCGCGAGGGGGAAGTGCTGGCGGCGCTCGACGTGGCGCACACCGTGCGGGCCCGGACGCGGGGCCTGCTCGGGCGCGACGGCTACGAAGGCGCGCTCCTGCTGCGCCCGGCCTCCTCGGTGCACACGCTCGGCATGCGCTTCCCGATCGACGTCGCGTTCTGCGACAAGGACCTCGTCGTGCTCGAGACAGTGTGCATGCGACGGTGGCGCCTCGGCCGCCCGCGCTTTCGCGCGCGCTGCATCCTCGAAGCCGAGGCGGGCGCGTTCGGGCGCTGGAACCTGCACGTCGGCGACCAACTCGAGGTCAAAGGTGGGTGAGGGGACTCTCGTCCTCGTGGGCACGCCGATCGGCAACCTGGGCGACCTTTCGCCCCGCGCCGTCGAGGCACTGCGCGACGCAGACGTCATCGCCTGCGAGGACACCCGCCGTACGCGCAAGCTGCTGACGCACGCCGGTGTCCACGCGCCACATCTCGTCGCGGTCCACGACCACAACGAGGCTGCACAGGTCCGGCGCCTGCTGGCCCGTCTCGATGCGGGCGAGCGCGTGGCGATGGTCTCCGACGCGGGCATGCCCGGCATCGCAGACCCCGGCGAGCGGCTGGTGCGGGCGGCGACCGGTGCCGGTCATCGCGTCGAGGTGGTGCCGGGCCCGTCGGCGGCGGTGGCGGCGCTCGTCGTCAGCGGCCTGCCCTCGGGCCGCTTCTGCTTCGAGGGCTTCCTGCCCCGCAAAGGCTCGGGGCGGGAGGAGCGTCTGCGGGCGGTGGCCGCCGAACGGCGCACGACCGTGCTCTACGAGGCCCCCCACCGCGTCCGCCGCACCATCGCCGACCTGTTGGAGGCGTGCGGCCCCGACCGACCGGTGACGATCGCACGGGAGCTGACCAAGGCGTTCGAGGAGACCTGGCGGGGGACGCTCGAGGCCGCGGACCGGTACCTCGACGGGACCGAGCCGCGCGGCGAGCACGTGCTGGTGCTCGGCGGCGCCGGACCACCGGAGGCGGCCACCCAGGACGAGGTCGAGCTCGCCCTCCGGCGCCACCTCGACGCCGGTGGCACGAAGCGTGATGCGGCGGCATCGGTGGCCACCGAGCTCGGCATCCCCAGGCGCTGGGCCTACGAGATCGCGACCCGGCTGGGCTGATCGCTCAGCCGGTGTCGGCGGCGAGCTCGCGGTGGCAGCGGGCGCACACCTGCTTGCCGTGGAAGGCGCGCAGGTCGGTGGTCGAGCGGCAGAAGGTGCAGCGGTCCTCGACCTTCTGGAGGACGATGCGCTCGTCGTCGAGGACGATCTCGAGGTAGTCGCCGTCGCTGATGTCGAGCGTTTTGCGCATCTCGGCCGGCAGCACGATCCGCCCGAGGTCGTCGACCTTCCGCGCCATCCCCGAGCTCGATCTTCCGGAGCTCGTCATCCCGGAACTCGTAACGGCCATGAACTCACTCGTCACTACTCTACGACCCGTGTCGCGTTTCTACGTCACGACGCCCATCTACTACGTCAACGATGCGCCTCACATCGGAACCGCGTATACGACACTCATCGGCGACGCCGTCTGCCGGTGGCACCGGCTCCTCGGCGACGACGTCTTCTACCTCACCGGCACCGACGAGCACGGGCTGAAGGTTCAGCAGTCGGCCGAGGCCCTCGGGCTCGACCCTCGCACGATGGCCGACCGCACCAGCGAGCGGTTCAAGCAGGCGTGGCGTCAGCTCGACATCGCCAACGACGACTTCATTCGCACCACCGAGCCCCGCCACTACCGGGCCGTGGCCAAGATGCTCACGGCCATCCGCGACCACGGTGACATCGAGCTCGGCACCTACGAGGGCCCCTACTGCATCGCCTGCGAGGCGTACTACACCGAAGCCGAGCTGATCGACGGCAACTGTCCCATTCACCTGCGCCCGGTCGAGCAGCTCAAGGAGGAGAACTACTTCTTCCTCCTTTCCCGCTACCAGCAGCCGTTGCTCGACTGGTACGAGGCCCATCCCGACGCGCTCCAGCCCGAGGGCAAGCGCCGCGAGGTCATCTCGTTCATCCGTCAGGGCCTGCGCGACATCTCCATCAGCCGCACGTCGTTGACGTGGGGCGTACCCATCCCCTGGGACGAACGCCACGTGACCTACGTGTGGTTCGAGGCCCTCATGAACTACCTCACCGCCATCGGGTATGGGGACGACCACGACCGGTTCGTGCAGTGGTGGCCCGCGGTCCACCACCTGATGGGCAAGGAGATCATCCGCTTCCACTGCGTGTGGTGGCCGGCGATGCTCATGTCGGCCGGCATCGAACCGCCCGCGCACGTCCTCGTCCACGGCTGGCTTCTCGTCGGGGGCGAGAAGATGTCGAAGACGCGCGCCAACCAGATCGCGCCCGCCGACCTCGTGGCCGACTTCGGCGTCGACGGCCTCCGCTACTACATGCTGCGCGACAACGCCTTTGGCCCCGACGGCGACTTCTCGTACGAAGGCATGGTCGCGCGCTACAACGCCGACCTCGCCAACAACCTCGGCAACCTGCTGTCGCGGGTCGCGACGGTCGTCGGGAGCAAGTGCGGCGGCGTCGGGCCGGCGCCGCAACACGACAGCCCGCTCGCGACCGTGGCCGCCGACGCCTACGACGCGACGGCCGCGGCCTGGGCCCGCTTCGCGCCGAACGACGCCCTCGACGCCACGTGGAGGCTGATCCGCGAGACCAACGCCTACCTGGAGACCAACGAGCCGTGGAAGGCGGAGCCGGGTCCCGGCGTCGACGCCGTCATGGGCGATGCGCTCGAGGCCCTGCGGATCGTCGCGGTGCTCGCGTCTCCCGCCGTCCCTGCGGCGTGCAGCGAGGTGTGGCGGCGCATCGGGCTCCCGGGCTCGCCGGCCGACCAGCGCGTCCCGGAGGCGGCGACCTGGGGCGGCTACCCAGGTGACCTTCCGGTCGAGAAGGGCGCGCCGCTGTTCCCGCGCAAGGCGGGTTAGGCGAACCGTCCGAGGCCGAACGAGGCGAGCTCCGGCGGGCGCTCGCCGCTCGTGATCCACGAAGCGATCGCCCGCCCGGCCGCCGGCGCAAGCAGGAGGCCGGTGCGGAAGTGGCCCACGCTCATCCACGCGTTCTCGAGCCCGGGCACGCGGTCGATCACCGGCAGCCCGTCGGGGGTACCCGGCCGGAAGCAGGTCCACGCGTGGTCGATGCTCAGGCCGGCGGCGCCCGGCACGAGGGCGACCATCTCCTCGCGAAGGCCGGCGACGACGTCGTCGCGCACGTCGGGCTCGTGGTCGTCGGGATCGAGCGTGCCGCCCGCGAGCAGGCGGCCGTCCGGCAGCTGGCGCACACCGATGTGCGGGCCGCCCGGCGATACCTCCAACCGGAACGGCGCGGGCTCGGTCGTCAGCAGGTGGCCCTTGATCGAGGGCCAGCTCACGTCGAGAAGGCCCGCCCGGGAGGCGGGCCCAAAGTCGAGGTACGCCGGCGGCAACCCGGTGGCGAGCACCAGCGCGCCCGGGGTGATGTCGCCCGCGCCGGTGTGGACGCGGGCGACGCGGCCACCGGCGGTGTCGACGCCTGTCACGGCCACGCCGGTCACCACCGCTCCTGCCCGGCGCGCGTACGCGGCGGCGAGGCGCAGCGGGTGCACCTCGGCCTGCTGCGGCAGCGCGATGCCCATCACGTCCATGTCGACGTCGTGCAAGCCGAGCGCGCCGTCCCATGTGGCATCGAGCTCGCGGTGCACGGCGAGCCCGACGCGCGCGAGCGCGACGAACGGCGCCGGGTCGCCCAGCTCGTGCAGTCCCGGCGCGAGGAACCCTGCGGCGCGACCCGACGGGCCCCATGCGAGCGTCTGCGTTTCCACGACGTTCACGCGACCGAGCCCGGCGCGCCGGCACAGGGCCGCCGCCGCCAGCCCGACGATGCCACCTCCCACCACGAGCACGTCGGGCGCGGGGTCGAGCTCGCGCGCGGTGCCGCGCTCGAGCACGGCGCGGTCGTCGTCACCGACCGTGTCCTCCCAGACCGTCCGCACGCCCTGCCGACTTTTTCACGTGGAGCCACCGCAGGCGCGCCTTCCGGCTACAAAAGTCGCCGAGATGTGGACCGACAGCCACTGCCACCTACAGGGGGAGACCGACCCCGCGGGCGTCATCGCGACCGCCGGGGAGGCGGGCGTCACCCGGCTGGTGTGCGTGGGCACCGACGCGGCCACGACCAGGCAGGCGATCGGGCTGGCGGCGGCCCACGAGGGCGTCTGGGCGACGGCGGGCCTCCACCCCCACGACGCCACGCAGGGCCTCGAGAGCGTCGTGCCGCTGGTGTCGGCCCCGGGAGTCGTCGCCGTGGGCGAGTGCGGCCTCGACTACCACTACGACCACTCGCCGCGCGACGTGCAGCGCGCCGTGTTCGCCGACCAGGTCGCCCTGGCCGCCGAGCGCGACCTGCCGCTCGTGGTGCACACCCGCGAGGCGTGGGACGACACCTTCGCCATCCTCGGGCCCGCGCCGCCGGCGCCGACGGTCTTCCACTGCTTCAGCGGCGGCCCCGACGAGGCGCGGCGCGCGCTCGACCTGGGCTGCTTCCTCTCGTTCAGTGGCATCGTCACCTTTGCCAACGCCGGCGACGTGCGCGAGGCGGCGGCCGTCTGTCCCCTCGACCGCCTCCTCGTCGAGACCGACGCCCCCTTCCTCGCGCCGGTCCCGCACAGGGGGCGGCCCAATGCTCCCGCCCTTCTCCCGCACGTGGCCGCCGGGGTGGCGGCCGCCAAGAAAATGGGCCTTGGCCAGGTGGAACGCGCCACCTGGGTTACCGCCGCCGAGGTCTTCCGCTTGCAGTAGTTAGCAGAGTTTGCATCGCCGCGCCGCGCCCTCCTAGGGTCCTGTGACCCTCCAGTCGGTCGTGTTCGGCCGAATTCGCAGCAACGCCGGAAGCGCAGCAACGCCGGAAGCACGCCTGGTGAGAAGGGCCGGGCTCCGAAGAACCACCGGCCCTTGGGCCGGCGCGAACCGAGGAGCGGGTGGAGACGCACGATCGCCTGCGGCGGAGACGGCTGACTGTTCAGCTGGGCCTGTGCCTGGCAATGGTCGTCGTACCCATCGTTGCCCTGTCGCGCCCGCCCGCCAGCCCGACACGGCGTGTCGCGGCGAGCAACGGCTCCAACATCGCGGGCGCGTTCTCGTCGCAGAACGTCCTCGCCGCCCCTCGCCTGGCCGACGCGCTGCTGCCGTTATCGAATCCGGTGTCGACGACGACCGCCGCCCCACCCACCACTCGCCGGCCCGCCGTGCGGCGGAGCACGACGACCCCCACCACCCGGCGCACGTCGGCCACCGTCAGGTCGACCTCGAGCGGGGCGCCCGCGGCCCTGGCCCCCAGGACCACGGCGGCGCCGGCCCACTCCCAGACGGGTGGCGCCACCTACTACTCCGCCCCCGACGGCACCTGTGCCCACCGCACGCTGCCCTTCGGCACCCTCGTGCGCGTCACCGACCTGGCCAACGGACGCACCGTCACGTGCCGGGTGGCCGACCGGGGCCCCTACGTGTCCGGCCGGATCCTCGACCTGGCGAAGACGACCTTCGCCCAGCTGGCGCCCACCTCGACCGGGGTCATCCAGGTCCGCATCGAGTGGTAGTCCCGTCGCGCCGGGAGGTCCTCGACCTCCTGGCGCGGCACGGGCTGAAGCCCAGGCGAGCCCTCGGCCAGCACTTCGTCGTCGACCCCAACACCGTCCGGCGCGTGGCACGGCTGGCCTCGGTGGGGCCCGGCGATCGCGTCGTGGAGGTCGGCGCCGGGCTCGGGTCGCTCACGCTCGCCCTCGCGGAGACCGGCGCAGCGGTCACCGCGGTCGAGGTCGACCGCCGGCTCCTGCCGGTGCTCCGCTCGCTCGTCGAGCCGGCGGGGGTGCGGGTCGTGGCGGGCGACGCGATGACGCTCGACTGGGACGCAGTACTGGGTGAGCCCCCGTGGATGCTCGTTGCGAACCTCCCGTACAACATCGCCACCCCGCTGATCGCCGATCTTCTCGACGGCGTGCCCGCGATCGCGCGGATGCTGGTGATGGTCCAGCGCGAGGTCGGCGAGCGCCTGGCCGCCGGCCCGGGAGACGACGCTTACGGTGCCGTCTCCGTCAAGGTCGCCTACTGGGCCCGCGCCCGTCTTGCCGGCCGGGTGCCGCCGACCGTGTTCGTGCCGCCGCCGAAGGTCGAGTCGGTGCTCGTGAGGATCGAGCGGCGCACCTCGCCCGCGGTGCCCGACGTCGACCGCAACCGGCTGTTCCGGCTGGTGGCCGCCGGGTTCGGCCAGCGTCGCAAGATGCTCCGCCGGGCGCTCGGCGATCTCGTGGCGCCCGACGCGTTCGCCTGCGCCGGTGTCCGGCCCGAGGCACGCGCCGAGGAGCTCGGCGTGGCGGACTGGGGCAGGCTCACGGCGTGCAGCCCGTGACCGTGCTTGCGCCGGCGAAGCTCACGCTGTCGTTGCGCGTCACCGGGCTGCGGCCGGACGGTTACCACCTCCTGGACGCGGAGATGGTCACCGTCGATCTCGCCGACGTGATCACGTTCGAGAGCGGCGCCAATGTGCTGCCTCCCGACGACCTCGTCAGCCGGGCGCTGCGCGCCGTTGGGCGCGACGCGCGGGTTGGCGTCGACAAGCGGATACCGGTGGGGGCCGGGCTCGGCGGTGGCTCGGCCGATGCGGCCGCCGTGCTGCGGTGGGCGGGCTGCGACGACCTCGCGCTCGCGGCGCAGATCGGCGCCGACGTCCCGTTCTGCCTCGTGGGCGGCCGCGCGCGCGTGAGCGGGGTGGGTGAGGTGGTCGAGCCGTTGGCATTCGAGGAGCGCGTGTTCACGCTCCTCACGCCGCCGTTCGGCGTCTCGACAGCCGACGTCTACCGCGCGTGGGACCGGATGTCGGGGCCCGCCCGTGGAGGCGGGCCGGAGATAACACCCGCCGGTGACGGCGCCAACGACCTCGAGCCGGCGGCGCTCATGGTCGAGCCGCGCCTCGCCGAGTGGCGCGACCGGCTCGGCGACGCGAGCGGGAGGGCCCCGGTGCTGGCGGGGAGCGGGTCGACCTGGTTCGTCGAGGGTGAGTTGCCGGGTGACGGCCGGCGGGTGGTGCGCACCGTCCGGATGGACGGGATCCGCTAGCGGCCCGCCCGGCGCTGCCAGCGGGTGGCCTTCAGCATCTTCTTGTGCTTCTTCTTCCGCATCCGCTTGCGGCGCTTCTTGATCAGCGATCCCATGAGCGGCCTCACGCTAGTGGGCACCGGCGGGGCGGACCCAACCGGTATCGTCGGCTCGGCGATTCGGGGGTGGTGTAATTGGCAGCACGTCAGCCTTTGGAGCTGAAAGCCCGAGTTCGACCCTCGGCCCCCGAGCGGTGCTGAGATGAGCCAATGACTCGCTACCGGCCGTTGTCGGCCGTGGTGCTCGCCGCGGGCGAGGGCACGCGCATGAAGTCCACGCGGCCCAAGACGCTTCACGTCTTGTGCGGGCGCCCGATGCTGTTGCACGTCCTCGACGCGCTGGCGGAGCTGCCGATCGACCGCGCCGTCGTCGTCGTCGGCCACGGCGCGGAGCGCGTCACCAAGACGCTGCAGGAGCAGGGCCCGGCCGACCTCGCGATCGACTACGTCGAGCAGCGTGCGCAGCTCGGCACCGGCGACGCGGCCTCGACTGCCCTCACCGCCTTTCCCGACGACGACGAGGACGGCGACATGGTCGTGCTCCCCGGCGACACGCCGCTCCTTCGCCCGACCACCCTCGCCGCGCTCGTGCGCCACCACCGGCAGACCGATGCCGCCGCCAGCCTCCTCACGGCCCGCCTGCCCGACCCGACCGGCTACGGCCGCGTGCTGCGCGGCAAGGACGACCGCGTGGCGCGCATCGTCGAGGAGGTCGACGCCAGTGAGGAGGAGCTGGCGCTCGACGAGGTGTGCACGTCGATCTACTGCTTCCGCCGCAGCCTGCTGGCACCGGCGCTCCGCCGCCTCAGCCCGGAGAACGCGCAGGGCGAGTACTACCTCACCGACGTCGTCGGCGTGCTCTACGACGCCGGCTACAACGTCACCGCGGTCCTCGCCGATGATCCGATGGAGACGGTCGGCGTCAACGACCGCGCCCAGCTGGCGGCGGCGGAGGACGAGCTGCGGTCGCGCGTGAACCAGCGCTGGCTGCGAGAGGGCGTCACGATGATCGACCCGGCGCGGATCCACGTCGACGTGTCCGTGCAGCTGGCTCCCGACGTGACGCTCTTTCCGGGCACGCTGCTGCAGGGCCAGACGGTCGTCGAGAGCGGCGCGCGCCTCGGCCCCGACACCCATCTCGTCGACTGCCTCGTCGGGCGCGACGCGATCGTCGAGCACACCGTCGGCCAGGACGCGGAGGTGGGAGAGGGCGCGATCGTGGGCCCGTATGCGTGGTTGGCGCCGGGAAGCCACGTCCCCCCGGGACATCGCACGGGCGCGTTCTATGCTGCGAGCTCGGGGAGCGACGAGTAGCGAGTCACCGACAGGTCGAGGACGCCGATGGAGCTGGTCACCAAGAAGCGCCTGCAGCTCGTCTCCGGCCGCGCCAACCTGCCCCTAGCGGAGGACATTGCCCGCCACCTCGGCGTGAAGCTGGGCGAGCCCAACATCAACGACTTCGCCAACGGCGAGATCCACTGTCGTTTCGGTGACTCCGTTCGCGGCACCGACGTCTTCATCATGCAGACGCATTCGGTTCCGGTGAACGACTCGATCTTCGAGCAGGCGATCATGATCGACGCGGCGAAGCGGGCGTCGGCCAAGCGCATCACCGCGGTGTGCCCCTACTTCGGGTACTCGCGTCAGGACCGCAAGGCCGAGGGCCGCGAGCCGATCACCGCGAAGCTCGTGGCCGACCTCCTCACGGTCGCCGGCGCCAACCGCATCGTGAGCGTCGACCTCCATTCCGGCCAGATCCAGGGCTTCTTCGACGGCCCTGTGGATCACCTCACCGCCATGCCGGTGCTCGTCGAGTACCTCGAAGCGAACACGACCGGCGACGTTGTCGTTGTCTCGCCCGACACCGGCCGGGTGAAGGTGGCCGAGCGCTTCTCCCGGCACCTCGACGCCGACCTGGCCGCCGTCTACAAGAAGCGCGGCGGCCGCGGCCTGGTCGAGGCGCGCGGCGTCATGGGCGAGGTCGCCGGCCGGCACTGCGTTCTCATCGACGACATGATCGACACCGCAGGCACCATGGTCGCCGCGGCCGAGCTCCTGCGGGAGAACGGCGCCACCGACGTGTGGGCCATGGCGACCCATTCCGTCCTGTCAGATCCCGCCGTCGACCGGCTGAAGAACTCGGTGATCTCGCGGCTGGTGGTCACCGACACCCTGCCGTTGCCGCCCGAGAAGGAGCTCGACATGATCGAGGTCCTCTCGGTGGCCGGCATCATCGCCGACGCCATCGACGCCGTCTTCGAGGACACCTCCGTCTCCGAGATCTTCGGGGGAGAGAATCAGGCCTGAGCGGCCTCGCCTAGACTCTCGCCCTCGTGGAAGAAGTCACGCTCACTGCTGAGACCGGACGGCCGACGGGGTCGCGCGCGGCCAACCGGTTGCGGCGTGACGGGAAGATCCCCGCCGTGCTCTACGGGCACGGCATGGACCCGGTCGCCGTCGCGGTCGACGGGCGCGACCTTCGCTCCGCCCTCAGCACCGAGGCCGGCGTCAACGCGCTCGTGACCCTCCGGCTCGACGGCGAGAGCCACCTGGCCATGGCCCGGCAGCTCCAGCGTGACCCGGTTCGAGGCGCGGTGCGCCACGTCGACTTCGTCGTCGTCCGGCGCGACGAGGTCATCGGCGCCGAAGTTCCGATCCACCTCATCGGCGAGGCCGAAGAGGTCCAACGCGCCGACGGCCTGGTCGAGCAGCAGCTGTTCGCGCTCGCCATCCGCGCCCTGCCCGGCGACATCCCGCCGGGTGTCGAGGTCGACATCTCGGGCATGACCATCGGCGACACGATTCGCGTCGCCGACATCAGGCTGCCCGCCGGCGTGGCCACCGAGGTCGAGGGCGACGAGCCGGTCGTGGTCGCCGCAGCGTCGCGCCTCGCGGCCGAGATCGCCGCCGTCGAGGAAGAGGCGGCTGCCGCCGCTGCCGAGGCCGCCGCGGAAGCGGGCGAGGCCGTACCCGAGGCCGTGCCGGAGGGCGCGCCGGAGGGGGCGCCGGCCGAGGCCGAGGCCCCCGCGGCCGGCGAGGGCGGCGAGGACTCCGAGGGCTGATCCGCCTGCTGCGTCGCGGGCGCGGCGACCGCACCGGGACCGCAGCCGACCTGCTCGTCGTGGGTCTCGGCAACCCCGGGGCGGAGTACGCGGGCACACGTCACAACCTCGGCGCCGACGTGGTCGCCCGCCTGGCCGAGCGCCACGGCGGCCGACTGCGCAAGGCGAAAGAGCTCGCCCTCACGGCCGAGGTGCGGATCGACGGCCACCTCGTCGCCCTCGCCTGGCCCCAGACCTACGTGAACGAATCCGGGCGTTCGGTGGCGGGCCTCGTTCGGCGTCACGGCATCGACGACCTGCAACGGCTCGTCGTCGTGCACGACGAGCTCGACCTGCCGGTCGGAGGGCTGAAGATCAAGGTGGGCGGCGGCACGGCGGGCCACAACGGTCTCAAGTCGATCGAGGCCTACCTCCACGACAACGATTTCGTGCGCGTGCGCATCGGCGTCGACAAGCCGCCCGGGCGCCGGCAGGGTGCCGACCACGTGCTCAAGCGCCCGGGCAAGACCGATCGCGCCGAGCTCGACGTGGTCGTCGAGGAGGCTGCCGACGCGGTCGAGGCGATCGCGCTCGAAGGCGTGGCGCCGACGATGAACCGGTTCAACCGCTGACGGGCGCGGGCGCGCCGGTGGGACGGCGCGACAGGACAGCGGCACCAAATCCCCAGGCCCCCGCTATCCAGCCGACCACGGGAGGGCCGGCGACGAAGCCGACATAGCCCGCGGCCGTCACGCCGCCGACGATGACGCCGGGGCGGTCGCTCCCACGGCCTGCCTCGGCGAGGAGCAGTGGCCAGCACGTCGAGATGCCGATGGCCGCCAGCGCCAGGCCGGCAGCCCCGAGCGCTGCCGACGGCGCGGCCGCCTCGAGCGCGAGCCCGGCACCGGCGAGGGCGGCGCCGATGGTCGCCCCGCGCGCGCCGCCAACGGCCTCCGCGGGGCGGGAAAGGCTCGTTCGTGCGACTGTCGCCAGAGACTGGCCAACGACGTACGCACCAGCGCCGACGAGGATCCCCGCCGCGAGTCGCGAGCGCAGGAACAGGACGCCCCATGTGTCGATGCCACCTTCCACCAGCGCCGCTCCGGCGAAGGCGGTTGCCAGGACCAGGAGACCCGCTTCCCGGACGGCCGCCGCGCTGCGGAGCAACGGGTGACGCTCGCCGCTACCACCGGCGGGGAGGTCGGAGATCAGGCACAGCGCGGCGATCGACCACGCCGCGACCGCGATCCCCGCCCACACGGCGCGCCAGGAAATGCCGGCATGGAGAAGGGCGCCGGTGAGGGCCGCGCCGGCGACGGCTCCAGCGTTGAAGAGAGCGTGGAACCGGAGCAGCCGTCCCGGACGGGTGCCAAGGGCGGCGGTCGCGGAGACGTTCATGACCACGTCGACGCCGCCCCCGGCGGCCACGAAGGCCACGAAGACCAGGCTGAAGGCCCATCGCTGGTGCAGGAGCGCGAGCCCCAGCGCGAGCGTGGCCCACACGGTGAGGAACCCCGCGAGCGCCAACCGCGTACCCCATCGCTCGGCCACGGGCCCCCCGACTGCGTTCGTCGCCACCGCGGCGACCGCCGCCAGCGCGAGGAGCGCCCCGAGCCCGGCGTGCGACACGCGCAGGAAGCGCTCCACGTCGATTGCGGCGACAGCCCACGTGCCCCAGAACATTCCGAAGCACACGAACGCGGCGGCGACCGGAGCCAGGCGGCGGGACACGCTCAGTACCTGAGTTCAGCCACGACGCCGAGGTGGTCGGAGCCGAACACGCCGTCGACGTCGACGTCGCCGAACACGCGGGCCGCGAGCACCTGGCCCACGCCGGCGAGCTTGGGCCAGCCCACCAGCACGTAGTCGATGCGGGAGTCGGGTTCGAGGTCGGCGGCCGCGAAGGGGTTGCAGGCGCTGATGGTCGCGCCCGCGTCGCTGTTTCCGGCCGCCGCCCACGCGTCGTGGAACACGACACCGGGAACGGGCACGGCGCGCCGTCCGGTGAGCATCCGGATCTCGTCGCTGTCGGGTTGCGCGTTCAGGTCGCCGCACACGATCGCGGGAAAGGATCGCGGTCGCGTCGACGCCACCACCTCGCACAGAACGCGGACCTGCTCCTGGCGCACCCCGCTCCAGTCGACGCGCCATGACAGGTGGGTGCAGAACACCTGCACAGGACCGCGTGGCCCGTCCAGCTCGACGAACACGACCAGGCGCCGCTCGCCCTCGTCGGTGTCGACTGCGCCACCACCGGCCATGGGCAGCTCGACGACGTCGTGGCGCAACACCGGCCAGCGGCTGAGCACGGCGTTGCCCGACCAGGCGCCGTTGATTTCGAACGCCGGCTCGTAGACGCCGTGCATGCCGAGCGCGGACGCGAGCTCCCTCGGCTGGGATCGTGCGCCGTCTCGCCAGGCCTCCTGGAGGCATACGACGTCGGCGTCGACGGCCCGCAGGCTCTCGAGGATGACCGGCCCGCGCTCCTCCCACGGGCCGTACCGGCCCCAGAGGTTCCAGGTGGCGACTCGAAGCCGCGTCTCGACGAGCGTTCCGAACGGCGCCCACGCGTCAGCCACCGCGCAGGCTTAGTTGAGGCTCGGGTCCCAGTGGTAGCGCTCGAGGGCGCGCCGGGCGAGGCCGAGGCCCTCGAGCCCCGGCAGGCCGTCGATACGCCGGTCGATGCGGGCCGCCGCCTCTCGGCCCTCGTCGTCGTCGAAGAGGTGGGTGATGAGGAAGTCGACCTCGGGCTTCGGCATGACGCCGGCCCCGACGGGTGTCCAGAACCGGCGGAGGGCGAGCCGGGTCATGCGCTGCGCCGTGCGGCTCCGCGCCAACCGCTTCCGGGCCTCGGACGAGTAGAAGTCGATGTGGCGGCCCTCCTGGCGCATGATCCGGCGCAGCAGGTCGGTGAGCACGGGGTGGCGGGCCTTGGCCGCGAGCCGGGCGTAGCCCGCCTGCGTCGACCACTCGTTGATGGCGCCCCAGGTCATGTGCACGGCGGTGAACTCGCCGGTCAGGGCGGACGACAGCATCGACGTCACGGGGCCGAGCCGGTCCCGCCGGCCGAGCCGGGCGCGCATGGGGGCGATGCGCCGCACGCCGCCCGCCTCGCCGTGCGCCTCGAGCACCCGTCCGATGGCCTCCCCGTGCCAGTACTCCTCGAACGACCAGAACGTGAGGAACGTCGTGATCTCGGGGTCGCGGTGCACGCGCGTCACGAGCAGGTCGCGCAGGTAGCAGATCGTGTGGTGCTCGACGTCGTGCATGTAGCGCAGGCACCGCAGGGTGGCGGCGTCGAGCGGCTGCGGGGCGAACGAGTCGAAGTCGACGCCCTCGACGTCGAGCTTTCCCGTGATGCGGGTGTAGTCCTCGATGCTGAAGGTCACGGCACAAGTTTTTCGGACCGGGGAGGCCATGTGGATGACCCTCGGCTGTCTCCTAGCCTCGGCATGTGACATTCCGGGCGCTCCCGGCGCTGCTGCGCGACGATCCTGCCCTCGCCCGGGTGGCGGGCCAGTCGCACGCGGTCCTCGCGGTCCCCGAGGCGGCACGCGCCTACACGATCGCCGGCCTCACCCGGCTGTCGGCGCGCCGTCCCTTTGTGGTTGCCGTCCCGACGTCGACCGACGCCGACCGCGTGGCCCACGATCTGCGCGCCTATCTCGGCGACGAGGGCGTCGACGTGTTCCCGGCGTGGGAGACCCTGCCCTTCGAGCGGGTCAGCCCGAGCGTCGAAACCATGGGCCGGCGCCTGCGGGTGATGGCGCGGCTGCGGGACCTCGAGCGCATGCCCGACGTGCTGGTCGCGCCGGTGCGGGCGCTCGTGCAGCGGCTCGGGCCGCACGTCGAGGACGTGGAGCCGGTGGTCGTCCGGCCCGGCGACCAGCTCGACCCCGCCGAGCTCGTCGGCCGCCTGACCGGGGCCGGCTACCGCCGCGAGCACCAGGTCGAGCACCGCGGGGAGGTGGCGTTGCGGGGCTCGATCGTCGATGTGTTCCCGTCGACGAGCGACGCGCCCGTGCGGGTCGACCTCTGGGGCGACGAGGTCGACCGTCTCACCGAGTTCTCGGTCGCCGACCAGCGCTCGACGGGCGATGTCGGCGTCGTGGAGCTCTACCCGTGCCGAGAGCTGCTGCCGACCGACGAGGTGCGGGCGCGCGCCGAACGGTTGGTCGCCGGGGAGCCCTGGGGACGCGAGCAGTGGGAGCGTCTCGCCGAGGGCCTCACGTTCGACGGTATGGAGTCGTGGCTGCCGTGGCTCACCGAGCGCGAGCACCTGGTGCTCGACCTCGTGCCCGACGACGCCCAGGTGCTGTTGATCGAGCCCCGGCGGATGCGCGACCGCGCCGGCGAGCTGCTCGACGAGGAGGCTTCCCTCGCGGGGACGCTGGCACAGACCTGGGGTGCGGCCGCGGGCCGCGAGTGGCCGCGGCTGCACCTGCCCTTCGACCGCCTGCTCGCGCACACACGCGCGCCGGCGTGGACGGTCACCTCTGTACCGCCAGGCCCGCCGGCCTCGGAGGCAGGGCAGAGACCCGACGTCACCACGATCGGTGCGTCTGGGTGGGACCCGGTGGTCGGCGACCCGTCGCGGCTGGCGAAGCAGCTGGGCGACCTGCTGGCCGACGGCTTCCGCGTGGTCATCGCCGCCGACGGCAAGGGCTCGGGCGCGCGCATGGCCGGCGCGCTGCGGGACGATGGCCTGGCCGTGCCCTTCGACGAGGAAGGCGTGGCCGACCTGTCCGCGCCCGGCGGCCACATCGTCGTGCAGCCGCTCGAGCGGGGGTTCCAGCTGCCGTCGGTCAAGTTGGCGGTGCTGGCCGAGAGCGACGTCACCGGGCGGCGCCGCGCCCACCGCCGGGCCCGCCCCCGCCGCACCGACGCCCAGGGCATCTTCGAAGACCTGCGCCCCGGCGACTACGTGGTGCACTACCAGCACGGCGTGGCGCGCTACGGCGGCATGGTCAAGCGCGCGATTGGTGGGAGCCCGGCCGGCTCCGGAGGCCAAGGCGCAGAGCGCGACTACCTGCTGCTCGAGTACAAGGGCGGCGACCGCCTCTACGTTCCGTCCGACCAGATCGACGCCGTGCGCCACTACACCGGCGGCGAGACGCCGGCGGTCAACCGCCTGGGCGGCTCGGAGTGGCAGCGCACCAAGGCCCGCGTCCGCGCCGCGGTGCGCGAGATCGCCCAGGAGCTCGTCGTGCTCTACCGCCGGCGCGTCACCAGCCCGGGCCACTCGTTCGCCGCCGACACGCCATGGCAGGCCGAGGTCGAGGAGGCGTTCCCGTACCAGGAGACGCCCGACCAGCTCAAGGCGATCGTCGAGGTGAAGAGCGACATGGAGGAGCCGGTGCCCATGGACCGGCTGCTGTGCGGCGACGTGGGTTTCGGCAAGACCGAGGTGGCGCTGCGGGCCGCGTTCAAGGCCGTGCAGGACTCGAAGCAGGTGGCGGTGCTCGTGCCGACGACGCTGCTCGCCCAGCAACACTTCCAGACGTTCTCCGAGCGCTTCGCCGGCTATCCGGTGCGCGTCGAGGTGCTGTCGCGGTTCCTCACGCCCGGGCAGGCGAGGAAGGTGGTCGACGGCCTGGCCGACGGCTCCGTCGACATCGTGATCGGCACCCACCGCCTGTTGTCGGCTGACGTGCGGTTTCGCGACGTCGGCCTGCTCGTCGTCGACGAGGAGCAGCGCTTCGGCGTCAGCCACAAGGAGCTCATCAAGCAGTTGCGGACGAACGTCGACGTGCTGACCCTGACTGCGACGCCGATCCCGCGGACCCTCGAGATGAGCCTCACCGGCATCCGCGATCTCACGCTCCTGCAGACCCCTCCCGCCGAGCGCCAGCCGATCCTCACGTACGTCGGCGAGTACGACGAGCGCGCCGTCGGCGAGGCGATCCGCCGCGAGCTGCTACGCGAGGGCCAGGTGTTCTTCGTGCACAACCGCGTGTACGACATCGACCATGTCGCGGCCGCGGTCAAGGAGCTCGTACCCGAGGCGCGCGTCGCGATCGCCCATGGACAGATGGACGAGGGCTCACTCGAGAGGGTGGTGCTCGACTTCTGGGAAGGCGAGTACGACGTGCTCGTCTGCACGACGATCATCGAAGCCGGCATCGACATGCCCACCGTCAACACCCTCGTTGTCGACCGCGCCGACCTGCTGGGGCTCGGGCAGCTGCACCAGCTGCGGGGCCGCGTCGGGCGCGCCGGCCAGCGGGCCTACGCCTACCTCTTCTTCCCGCCGGAGCGGGCCATCACCGAAGAGGCCTACGAACGGCTGAAGACGATCGGCGAGGCCACCGAGCTGGGCTCGGGCTTCAAGATCGCGATGCGCGACCTCGAGATAAGAGGAGCGGGCAACCTGCTGGGCAACGACCAGACGGGCCACATCGCGGCGGTGGGCTACGACCTGTACGTGCAGATGGTGAGCGAGGCGGTGTCGGAGCTCAAGGGCGAAGAGCCGCGCCCGCCCGCGGAGGTGAAGCTCGACGTCCCACTCGACGCCTACCTCCCGGGCGACTACGTCGCCGTCGAGGAGCAGCGGCTCGAGGCGTACCGGCGCCTCGCAGCGGTCACGACCCACGCCGAGGTCGACGACGTACGCGACGAGTGGCTCGACCGGTACGGCCCGGTCCCGCGGCCCGCGGAGGCGCTGCTGGAGGTGGCCCACCTCCGCGCCGAGTGCGTGCGCACCGGTGTGCACGAGGTGGCGGTCGCCCGCAACGTCGCCCGCATCGCCCCGTTGCAGCTGAAGGCGAGCCAGGCCATCCGGCTGCGCCGGTTGGCACGCGACGCCGTCTACAAAGAGGACACGGGCCAGCTGGTCGTGCCGCTCGGGCGCGAGAGCGACGCCGTCGGTCGCCTGCGATCTCTCCTGGGGGAGCTGGTTCCGGCCGAACCCGCGCCAGTAGCATCGCCCGCACCGTGAGACGACTGATCGCCGTGTTCGCCGCGCTCGTCGCGATGACAGCCGCGGCCTGCGGCACGGTCGGCCCGGCGGCCGCCACGGTGAACGGTACCCACATCGGCCAGGGCGACTTCAACGAGGAGCTCCGGCAGATCGCCGGCAACAAGACCTACCGGCAGTCGATCGAGCAGCGGCTGCCGGTGCTCGGCCAGGGCCGCGGCACGGTCGACGCGTCGTTCGCCGCCCAGGTGCTCACTCGGCGCATCCTCTTCGAGCTCGTGCACCAGGAGGCCGAGCGCCGCCACTTGAAGGTGACGGCCACCGACCTCGGTCGGGCCCGTCAGGACATCGTCCAGCAGGTCGGCGGCCAGAAGGTCTTCGCGGCCTTCTCGTCCACCTACCGCAAGCTGCTCACTCGGCGTTTCGCCGAGGTGGGCGTGGTCCAGCTCGCCGTGGCCAACGTGAAGGTCGACGCCCGCTCGGTCGCCGCGTACTACGACCAGCACAAGGACGAGTTCACCCAGGACTGCGTGATGCACGTGCTCGTCGACACCAAGGACGCCGCCGACAAGGTGCGGGCCGAGCTCGGCACCGGCGCCGACTTCGCGCAGATCGCGTCCACCACGTCGAAGGACCCGTCGGCCAAGCAGAACAAGGGTGACCTCGGCTGCCAATCGCCCGGCAACTACGTGGCCGAGTTCGCCAACGCGGTGAGCACCTTGCCGGTGGGCGAACTGAGCCAACCGGTGCAGACGCAGTACGGCTGGCACGTCATCAAGGTGTACGAGCGCAAGGTGCCGCCGCTTTCAGAGGTCGCGTTACAGGTGAAGCAGGCGGTCGAGCAACAGGGTCAGAGCGCGTTCGGCGACTGGCTGCAGCGGGCGATCCAGCGCGCCCACGTCAGTGTCAATCCCAAGTTCGGCCGCTTCGACAAGAGCCAGGGCCAGCCCCAGGTCGTCCCGCCTCAGGCACCGGCGCGCTCAAGCAACACCACCGCTCCTGCTCCTTCGGGCTGAGCCACATGGCGCGCGTGGTCGTGGTCGGGCTCGGCCCTGCAGGCCCGGACCTCCTCACGGTTGCCACCCGCGACGCCATCGACCGGATACCACACCGCTTTCTGCGCACCGCGCGTCACCCGGCCGCCGCGGTCGTCGATGGAGCGATCAGCTTCGACGCGATGTACGAGGCCGCCACGACGCTCGACGAGGTGTACGCCGGCATCGTCGACGCGCTGGCGGAGGCGGCGATCGAGTACGGCGAGGTGCTCTACGCCGTGCCTGGGTCGCCGCGTGTGGCCGAGCGGACCGTCGAGCTGCTGGTGACCGACGGGCGCGTGCAGGTCGAGGTGGTGCCGGCGCTGTCGTTCCTCGACCTGGCGTGGGCGCGGCTCGGCGTCGACCCTGTCGCGCTCGGCGTCCGCGTGGTCGACGGCCGCCGTTTCTCGGTCGAAGCCGCGGGCGAGCGGGGACCGTTGCTGGTGGCCCAGTGCGACTCGCGTGCGGTGTTGTCCGACGTGAAGCTCGCCTTCGACGAGCCGCCGCCTTCGGCGACCGTGTTGCACCACCTCGGCCTGCCGGAGGAGTCGGTGCGGGATGTGCCATGGGAGGAGCTCGACCGCGGCGCCGCGCCCGACCACCTCACGTCGTTGTGGATCCCGATTGTGGCCGCGCCTGTCGCCGCCGAGCTGGCCCGGTTCGCCGAGCTCGTGCGCACCCTGCGCCGGCGTTGCCCGTGGGACCGCGAGCAGACTCACCAGACCCTCACCCGTCACCTGCTCGAGGAGACCTACGAGGTGCTCGAGGCGATCGAGGCGCTCGAACCCGAGGGCCCGGCGGCCTTCGCCCACCTCGAAGAGGAGCTTGGTGACCTGCTGTTCCAGGTCGTCTTCCACGCCACGCTCGCGGCCGAGGAGGGCCGGTTCACGCTGGCCGACGTGGCGCGTGGTGTGCACGACAAGCTCGTGCGGCGCCATCCGCACGTCTTCGGCACGGTCGACGCCGACACGGCCACGCAGGTAATGGCCAACTGGGAGCAGATCAAGAAGGAGGAGAAGGGCCGGTCGAGCCTGATGGACGGCATCCCACGCGACCTGCCGTCATTGCTCTACGCGCACAAGGTGCAGCGCAAGGCGGCGTCGGTCGGGCTGGAGACGGCGGCCGACCTCTCGGGGCATGCGGACGTGGGCGGCCTGCTGTTCGCGTCGGTGAGCCTCGCCCGGCGTTCCGGGGTCGACCCGGAAGCTGCGCTGCGGGGGGCGACGGCGCGCTTTCGCGACCGCTTTGTGGCCTTGGAGCAGTTGGTGGCCGAACGCGGGCTCGACCTGTCTTCCCTCGACGAGCCTGCGGTTGCGGTGTTGTGGGAAGAGACCGGCCGTTGAGGCAAGCGCGAACCCCGGACGGGTTCGAGCCGATACGGTGACATGACCTTGCCGCCGGCGGACCTGGGGGCGCGTTGAAGAAAGTCGCAGTCGCTTCTCTGGTGGGCCTGCTGGTGCTCGGCGCGGTCGCGCTCGTGCCGCGCTCGAAGCTCGTCCCCGCCCAGGCCGCGTCCCCCGGGCCCGAGGTGGAGGCGAACGCGCATCACGACACGTCTCCGCCGTTGCGCGACATCCCGCCGGCCTCGCCGTCAGGCCGGCACGCTCACGCCCGGCGCCCGCTGCCGGGGTCGCCGGCCGGCAACAACGGGCCCGACCCGGTCGTGCAGTCGGCCGCCGCTCCACTGGCCATGCCCGCGGCGACCACGTTCGAGGGGGTCGGCCTCGGGCTGAGCCCCACGGTCGACAGCGTTCCGCCAGATCCCAACGGCTCCGTGGGTCTCACCGACTTTGTCGAGGTCACGAACGAGTCATTTGCAGTCTTTCGTAAGAGTGATCACGCTGTTCTCAAGGGTCCCGTCCGCACGAACACGCTCTGGAGCGGCTTCGGCGGCGGCTGCGAGGCGCACGACGACGGCGACGCGACAGTGAAGTACGACCGGTTGGCGGACCGCTGGGTGTTCCAGCAGTTTGCCGTGTTAGTGAAGCCCTTAGTCTTAGCGTCGCCCTTACTCGTGTGCGTGGCGGTTTCCGTCTTAGGGAACCCCACCGGCTCGTACCACCGCTACTCGTTCGCGTTATCGACCTTCTTCCCCGACTACCCGAAGCTCGCCGTCTGGCCGGACGCGTACTACATGAGCACCGACAGCTTCAGCGGGCTCGGCTTCAGCGGCGCGCGGGCCTGCGCGCTCGACCGCACGCGGATGCTGTCGGGCCTCTCGGCGACGCGTCAGTGCTTCCAGACGACTTCGAGCGCGACGCCGGACGGACTGCTGCCCTCCGATCTCGACGGCTCCGTGTCGCCCCCCGCCGGCTCTCCCGCCTTCTTCGTGGGCTTCACGACGACCGTGCTCGACCTGTGGAAGTTCCACGTCGACTGGACGACGCCCGCCAACTCGACGTTCACCGGTCCGGCGGCGATCCCGGTCGCCGCCTTCACGCGGGCGTGCGACAGCAGCTGTGTCCCACAGCTGGGGACGACACGGAAGCTCGACGCGCTCGGCGATCTCACGATGTACCGGCTCGCCCGATGGTACGAGATCAGGAGCCCGGCCAGCGCGCCCTGGGTCTTCCAGCAGGGTACGTACGCGCCCGACTCGACGTACCGGTGGATGGGCAGCATCGCCATGGACAAGAGCGAGAACATGGCGCTCGGCTTCAGCGCGTCGAGCAGCAGCATCAATCCCGGGATCCGGTACACGGGGCGGCTGCCCGGCGACCCGTTCGGCGTGATGGGCCAGGGGGAGGGCACGATCATCAACGGCACCGGCTCGCAGTTCAGCCATCCGACGAGCGGCGCCTTAGATCGCTGGGGCGACTACACGAGCATGGCGGTCGACCCGACGGACGACTGCACGTTCTGGTACACGAACGAGTACCTGGCGGC
>VAXF01000203.1 GCA_005888395.1 Actinomycetota bacterium
GGTGTCGCTCGCGGTCCGGGCGGTGGCGTGATGGACCGCCGTGCGCCGTTCTTTCTCGTATTCGCGGTGATCGGGTTCGCCCTCGTTCCAGCGGCCGACGCGGACCACCGTTGGGTAGCGGTTGCCGTCGGTTGTGCCTTCATCGTGCTCGCCGGCCTCACGGCCCTCGACTCGTGGTCGCGCCACCGGTGATCGCCGCCCTCAACCCGCCGACGCCCGTGATGCCACTCATCGCGCTGATCGGGCCCGTGGTCGTCGTCCTGCTGACACTGGTTCGCCGCTCCTGAAGATTGTCCACCGCGACCTCCGGGTACGCGCAGTGCGTGTCCCCGGGCCGGCGGTTGAAGCGGGTCGTCGAGCGGTTCGACAGGCTCCAGCGGGGCCACCGCTGGCTCGGCTTCCCGCTGGCGGTGGTCAAGAAGTTCCACGACGACGACGCGGGAAGCCTGGCCGCGCTGGTCGCGTACTACGGCTTCTTCTCGCTGTTCCCGCTGCTACTCGTGTTCGTGACCGTTCTCGGGATCGTGCTGCATGGCCACCCGGGGCTCGAGCACCGCATCCTCGACTCGGCCCTCGCCCGCTTCCCGGTGATCGGCAAGGACCTGCGGGTCCACGGCCTGAGCGGCAACGGCGTGGCCCTGGGCATCGGCGTCGGCGGCTCGCTCTGGGGCGGGCTCGGCGTGATCAACGCCATGCAGGACGCGATGGAAACGGTGTGGGACGTGCCCGAGACCAAGCGCCTGAGCTACGTCCGCTCGAGCGTGCGTGCCTTTGTGATGCTCGTGTTGATGGGAAGCGCGATCGTCGCGACGACCATCCTGTCCGGCGTCGCCACCGGCGTCAGCGGCCACGGTTTCGTTGCGCCCCTCGCCGGCATCGCCGTCGCCGCGATGGTCAACGTGGCGCTGTTCGTGTTCGCGTTCCGTGTTCTCACCGTGCGCCGGCTGCGGCCGCGCGACGTCTTCCCTGGAGCCGTCGTCGCCGGTCTCGTGTTCCTCGTCCTGCAGGCGCTCGGTGGCTACTACATCGGCCACCAGCTGAAGGGCGCAGGCGAGACCTACGGGACGTTCGCGGTCGTGATCGGGCTGCTCTCGTGGCTCTACCTGCAGGCCCAGGTCAGCCTGCTGGCGGCCGAGGTCAACGTCGTGCGCGTCGAGGGCCTGTGGCCGCGCCGGCTCGTGGCCGGGCTGGCGACCGAGGGCGATGGCCGCGGCGCCGATCGCGTCGTCGACCTGCGTGAGGAGGAGTCAGTCCGAACCTGACTTCGGCTGCCGCGACGCGGCCAGCGCCAGCGCGAGGTCGACGGCGGCGGCCGGCGACGGCGCGGCGACGATCGCCTCGACGGACGCGCCCGCGCGGGCCAGCTCCCACGTGCCGAAGCCGATCACCGGTGTGCCGATCTTGAGGGCGAACGCGATCTCCGAGAGCGTGCCGAACTCGCCGCCGACCGCGATCACCGCGTCGGCTGCGCGCACCACGAGCACGTTGCGGGCCTCGCCGAGCCCGGTGGCGACTGCGACGCTGAGGTAGGAGTTGGCGTCGTCGCGCGTGGTGCCGGGGAGGATGCCGACCGTCGTGCCGCCCTCGGCCCGCGCGCCGCGGCACGCCGCCTCCATGACACCCCCGAGGCCGCCGCACACGACCACGGCCCGCGCCCGGGCGAGGGCCCGGCCCACCTCCTCGGCCGCCTGGTCGGTCTCCCGGTTCGGCTCGCCCGCGCCCACGACGGCGATGTAGGTCGTCACCGCCGGATCATCGTCGGTGGGCACATCGAACAGATGTTCGATACGCTTGGCTCGTGACCGAGCTGCGGTGGCAACTCGCCGACGACGGGGGCGGCCAGGGCGCGCTGTTCGACGACGTCCTCGAGCGTCACGTCGGTAGCGGCGAGTTCCGGGGCATGGAGTTCCTCCACGTCAACGCAAAGCGGATCATCAACGAGCTCCCGCAGAGCTCGGGCCTCCCGTTCCGCTACACGATCAACGCTTACCGGGGATGCTCCCATGCGTGCATTTTCTGTTTTGCCCGGCCGACGCACGAGTACCTGGGGCTGAACGCGGGGGAGGACTTCGAGCGCAAGATCGTCGTGAAGGTCAACGCCGTCGAGCGGCTGCGGGCCGAGCTGGTGCCGGCGCGATGGGCCGGCGACCCGATCGCGATGGGCACCAACACAGACCCGTACCAGCGCTGCGAGGGCAAGTACCGCCTGACGCGCGGCATCGTCGAGGTCCTCGGCGAGGCGGCCAACCCCTTCTCGATCCTCACGAAATCGACGCTGATCCTGCGCGACCTCGACGTGCTCATCGAGGCTGCGGCCCGGACCGACGTCCACACGAGCTTCTCGATCGGCACGCTCGACGAGGAGGTGTGGCGGTCGAGCGAGCCCGGCACGCCGCACCCGCGCCGGCGCGTCGAGGCGGTTGCGAAGCTCAACGCTGCGGGCATCCCGTGTGGCGTGCTCGTCGCGCCCGTGCTTCCCGGCATCTCCGATCGACCCGATCAGCTGGAGGCCGTGGTGCAAGCGTGCGTCGAGGCCGGCGCGACGTCGATCTCGCCGATCGTGCTCCACCTGCGGCCCGGCGTGCGCGAGCAGTTCATGCCGTGGCTCGAACGGGCGCACCCCGAGCTGCTCGACGAGTACCGGGGGCTGTATCCGCGTTCGTACGCGCCCCGGGTGGTCCAAGATCGCGTGTCGTCGATCGTCGCCCGGCTGGTCGCCAAACACGGCGGCGTCGCCCCGACGCCCTCCAGGGAGCGACAGACGCCGCGGGACGCCACGCCGAAGCCGACGGGCTCGGCCCAGCTCAGCCTGATGCCGCCCGTTCGCTGAGCCGCGTCAGCCGGCCGGGACTGCCCCCAGCTGCTGCAAGAACCCGAGGGTGTCCCACACCTCCCACGTCTCGGCGATCTTGCCGCCGGCCATGCGGTGGATGGAGATGGCGTCGACGCTTATCTTCTTGTTCGTCGCCGGAATGCCGTTGATCTCCGCCACGTGCGTTCCCGACCCGGTCCACCGCACGACGACGCGGTCGCCGGTGGAAAAGACCTCCTCGATCCCCCAGTGGCCCTCGACGGCGTCCTGATACGTCTTCACGACGGCGACCATGCCGTCGGGGCCCTCGCCCCCCGGCACCTGCGGGTCGTGCATCTTGTGGTCGGCCGCAAACAGCTCGGGCGCCAGCTCGAGCTTCCGCCCGTTGTTCATCTCCTCGTAGAAGCGGCGAACGACTGCTTCGTCGGCTGCTGACATGACCCCTCCTCGATCGTGTGTAGGGCTCAACGCTATTCGGTGTCGGTCGTGTTCGCGGATCACCTGCAGGGGCCCCGGGTAGGTTCCACACATGCCCGTTCAGCACGGCATCGTCGGCCCCATCCCCGAAGGGCGGGAGCCCGAGGAGTACGACAAGCTGCGCCGGCGCGTTCTCTGGAAGATGCCGTCGGGGCTGTTCGCCATCGGCAGTCGTGCCGGAGACCGGCGCAACATGATGACGGCCAACTGGGTGTCGCAGGTGTCGT
>VAXF01000205.1 GCA_005888395.1 Actinomycetota bacterium
CCTGCTCGCCCTCATCTACCTGTTCTTCCTGCGGGTCCTGCGGGCGGTGTGGGCCGAGGTGGGCGGCCGCGGGGGTCGGGCGGCGCCCGCGGCGCCGGCACCGGCTCGGGTACGGGCGGCGAGCTCGCGGGGCGGCGCGAGCCGCCTGCGGGTGGTCGAGCCGCCGGCGCTCCGCGGTCGCAGCTTCGAGCTGGGCGAGGAGCTCACCGTCGGGCGGGCGGCCGGGTGCCAGATCGCCCTCGACGACACCTACGTGAGCCAGCTGCATGCGCGCGTGTTCCGGCGCGACAACCAGTTCTACGTCGAGGACCTTGGGTCCACCAACGGCACCTACCTCAACCGCAAGAAGGTCACCGGACCCGTCGCGGTGCGGCGCGGCGACCGGCTGCAGGTGGGCAAGACGGTGCTGGAGGTCACGCGGTGATCGTGCGGGCCGGATCGGTCACCGACGTCGGCAAGGTCCGGGCGTCGAACCAGGACTGCCTCGTCGCCGAGGACGGCCTCTTCGCCGTGGCCGACGGCGTGGGCGGTCACCGCGGCGGCGAGGTGGCGTCGCAGACGGCTGTCGAGGCGCTCAAGGCCGCGTTCACCGAGCGCACGACCAGCGGGTTGGTCGAGGCCGTCCGCAACGCCAACCACGCCGTGTACGAGCGGTCCCAACAGGACGACCATCTCCGCGGCATGGGCACGACGATGACCGCGGTCGCGCTCGTCGAGGAGGACGGGGAGGAGCGATTGGCTGTCGTGAACGTCGGCGACTCGCGCGCCTACCTGCTCCAGCAGGGCGAGCTGAGCCAGCTCACCGAGGACCACAGCCTCGTCGAGGAGTTGGTCCGCGAGGGCCGGCTGTCGCCCGAGGACGCGATCGACCACCCCCAGCGCTCGATGATCACGCGCGCCCTCGGGCTCGAGCCCGATGTCGAGGTCGACAGCTGGCAGCTCCTGCCCTTCGCCGGCGACCGCGTCCTGGTGTGCAGCGACGGGCTGACCAACGAGGTCCGCGACGATCGAATCGCCTCGGTGCTCCGCCGGGTCGACGACCCGCAGGCGGCGGCTGCCCAGCTCGTCGACGAGGCGAAGGCCAACGGCGGAAGCGACAACATCAGCGTGATCGTCATCGACGTCGTCGACGACGAGGGCCGGGCCGAGAGCGCGTCCGACGCGCTCGCGAGCGAGCCGGCGCGCACCGGCGGCCCGAGGACCGAAGAGCGGGCCGAGGCCGAGGCGGAGCCGCCACCTGCCCCGCCGGAACCTGCCGCGAAGCCGGCGGCCGAGCCGGCGCGGCGCCGGCGACGCCTCACGCTCCGCGTGACCCTGTTCGTCCTGGGCGTGCTCGCCGTGATCGTCGCCGCCATCGCGGCGGTCGGGTGGTACGCGCGCGGCAGCTACTACGTCGGCCTCCGCAACGACTGCGTCACCGTGTACCGCGGGCGGCCGGGCGGCCTGCTCTGGTTCGACCCGACAGTCGAGAGCCGCACCCGCCTGTGCGACGGCGACATCCCGCGAAGTCGCCTCGACGACCTGCGCAGCGGCAAGGAGGTCGCCGACCGGGCCGAGGCGCGCCGCTATGTCGACAACCTCCGCGACGAGTCGAACCGCCGTGTCGCCACCACACCGACGGTGACGTCGTCGCCATGATGCGCGTCGTACGGCGCAATACCGAGCTCGGGCTCATCGTGCTCGGCGCCGTCATCATCGTCGGCGCCTACACGCTCGCCACGCTCGGGCGCACGGCCACCCTCCCGGCCAACCTGGCCCCGTTCCTCGCGGTGATCATCGGGCTGCTGGCGGTGGCCCACGTCGCCACGCGACGGCTGGCGCCCGAGGCCGACGGCATCCTCCTCCCGGTCGCCGGCCTGCTCAACGGCCTGGGCTACGTCTTCATCGCCCGCCTCGACCGGCACCTGGCCGGCCTGCAGGCCGTGTGGACCGCCCTCGGCATCGGCGCCTACGTCCTGACGCTGCTCGTGGTTCGCCGGGCGCGTGACCTCGAACGCCTGCGCTACACGGTCGCGCTGATCGGCATCGTTCTCCTGCTGCTGCCGCTCGCGCCCGTGCTCGGCCGCAACATCAACGGCGCCCGACTCTGGGTGCAGCTGGGCCCGGTCAACTTCCAGCCCGGCGAGTTCGCCAAGATCGCGCTCGCCGTGTTCTTCGCGTCGTACCTCGTCGAGAAGCGCGAGCTGCTGTCGATCGCGACCCACCGCGTCGGGCCCTTCATGCTCCCGGATTTCAAGCACTTCGGCCCCATGCTGCTTGCCTGGAGCTTCTCGCTCGTGATCATGATGGCCGAGCGCGACCTCGGCTCGTCGCTGCTGTTCTTCGCGCTGTTCATCGCCCTGCTCTGGGTCGCGACGGCGCGGGGCGCGTACCTCGGCGTCGGCGCCGTGCTGTTCGCGGCCGGATCGCTCGCGTCGTGGGCCGCGTTCGCGCACGTGCGCGACCGCGTGCTGATCTGGATCCATCCCTGGCCCTACGCGGCCAACAAGGGCTACCAGTTGGTACAGGCCCTGTTCGCCTTCGGCGCGGGCAGCGTGACCGGCACCGGACTCTCGCTCGGCAGCCCGCAGCGGATCCCCGCCGCCGCCACCGACTTCATCTTCGCCTCGATCGGCGAAGAGCTCGGCCTGCTCGGCACCGTCGCCATCCTCGTCGCGTTCCTGCTCATGATCGGCGCCGGCCTCCGGATCGCGCTGCGGGCCCAGGCGCCGTTCGAGAAGCTCCTGGCCGCCGGCCTCACCCTCATCCTCGGGCTGCAGACGTTCGTGATCATCGGCGGCGTCACGCGACTGGTCCCGCTGACGGGCATCACGTTGCCGTTCGTCTCCTACGGTGGGTCGTCGCTGCTCGCCAACTACGTGCTGTTGGCGCTGCTACTGCGCATCTCCGACGACAGCTCGCGCCACGCCGCGGTCGCCGACGAGACCGAGCTGCGAGCCGCGGCGTGAACAAAGAGATACGCCGCCTCGGGATCGGCCTCATCGTGCTCTTCGTCGCCCTGTTCCTGCAGCTCAACTACCTCCAGGTGGTCGACGCCAAGCGTCTCCAGCATGACCCGCGCAACACCCGCACCGCCGTGCACGACTTCAGCCGGCCCCGCGGCGAAATCATCTCGGCCGACGGCACCGTGCTGGCCAAGTCGGTGCCCACGAGCGACTCGCTCCAGCACCTGCGGATGTACCCGCCCGCAACGGCCGCCCTTTTCGCCCACGTCACCGGCTTCTTCTCGTTCACCTACGGCACCGAGGGCGTCGAGCGCACCTACAACGCCGACCTGGCCGGGAAGACGGCCAAGCTCAAGCTCAACCGGCTGGTCGACATCTTGCGCGACCGCACGCGCACGGCCAACGTCACGCTCAGCCTTCCGGTGTCGGTGCAGAAGACCGCGGCCGACGCGCTGGGCAAGCGCAAGGGCGCGGTCGTCGCCCTCGACCCGCGCACCGGCGCCGTCCTGGCCCTGTGGAGCTTCCCGTCCTACGACCCCAATCCGCTGTCGGCGCACGACCAGAAGGCGGTGCAGAATGCGCGCTCGCTGCTCCTGGTCGACCCGGCCAAGCCGCTGCTCCCGCGCGCGTACCGCGAGCGCTACTTCCCGGGTTCGACGTTCAAGGTCGTCACGTCGGCCGCCGCGCTGCAGAACGGGATCACCCCCGACTCGCCCTCGTACCCGACGCTCCGCGAGCTGAAGCTGCCCCAGACCACGCGCACGCTGCACAACTTCGGCA
>VAXF01000198.1 GCA_005888395.1 Actinomycetota bacterium
CATGTCCCCGCCCTTCCTACTCGTACTGGAGCGCCTCCAGCACCTCGACGCGCGAGGTGCGCCATGCCGGCCATGCGGCGGCGAGCAGGACGACGACGATGGCGACGGGGCCGTAGACGCCGACGGCGCCCACGTCGAACCGCAGTGGATCGCTGAACCCGATGACGACGGGGACGATGAGGTGGAAGGCGACGTACATGCCGACGCTGCCAATTGCCCCGAGCACGGCGCCGATCACGCCGATGACGCCGGCTTCGGCCATGACCATCCGCGAGAGCTCCGACGGGCGCATCCCCACCGCGGCCAGCAGCCCGAGCTCGCGCCGGCGCTGGACGCCGACGAGCAGCAGCGTCGACAGCACGGCGATGAACGAGACCAGCAGCAGCCCGCGCTGGAGGGCCCAGAAGGGGGCGAGCTGCTGGCCGATGTCGCCCGACAGCTCGTGGGCGAACTCGGATGCGGTCTCCACGCGGAGGTCGGGATCGAGCCCCGCCGCCTTGATCCGTCCGGCGAGCTCGACGTCGCTCACCCCTGGTACCGGTTTCATGTGGACGAAGTCGAGCGGCTGCGCGCCGTAGAGCCGGTTGAACACTGAGAGCGCCATGTAGACGCCACGGCCGTTGAAGTTGCCGTTCTGCCAGACGGCCATGACGGGTACGCGCGCATAGCCGGTCGGTGTCTCGAGCTGCAGCATCGAACCGGGGCGCAGGTGGCGGGTGCGGGCGAGTGCGGGCCCGATCAGGACCTCGCCCCGCTCGAAGCGGGCGGGGTCCTTGCTCCCTTCGATGATCGGGAAGTCGAAGTAGAGGTCCCGACGGTTCGAGGCCGACACGCCGACGAGTGTTCCCTTGCTGTGGCCGGTCTCGATGTCGACGCCGCCGGATATCGACGCCACGCCGGGGACGCGGGCGAGGGCCGCGAGCAGAGACGGCGGCATCTTGGCGTCGATGTTGACCGTGTTGTTCGGCGCCAGCGTGCTCACGTTCACGTCGCCCCGCGAGTGGGCGATGATGTTGCTGGTCACGCCGTCGCGGATGCTGCGGTTGGCGCTGGCCACGTTGAAGGCGATGCCGACGGCCGAGCCCACCGCGATCGCCATGACACCCGTGCGGCGCGGCTCGCGCACCAGGTTGGCCAGGCCCAGCCGGACAGGCGCGGTGCTGCGCGTGGCGGCGCCCAGACAGACGTGGGCGACGATGCCTGCGAACGCGCCCACCGCCAGCAGGAAGCCGAGCGCGGTCACGAGCACACCGAGCGGCGCAACGGTCGCCTGCCACGGCTCGAGCGCGCCGTGGCGCTGGCCCACCCAGGCGATGGCGAGTCCGGCGAAGCCGATACCCGTGAACACGAGGCCTCGGGTGAGAGCGAGCTTGGGAGCCGACTCCGATCGCAGCTCGCGGTTGCCGAGCTCGGCGGCGACGTCCATGCGCGTTGCTCGGCGGACCGGGACCCACGACGCAGCCACCGCGATCACCGCGCCCAGCACAGCGCCGATGACGAACGCGGCCGGACCGGCGTGGACGGTGATCCGCGCCCCGATGACCTTCTCGGTGAAGTCGGACAGCGAATGGGCGAGCGGACGGGCGAGGAGCATGCCGCCGAACGTGCCGGCGATTCCTCCGGCCACTCCCAGCAGCGCCGCCTCTGCCAGCGCGCCGGCGGCGAGGGCACGCGGCGTGCCTCCGACCGCGGCGACGATGGCCAGCTCGCGCCGTCGCTCCTCGAGCGAGAGGCTCAGCGTGTTGTAGACCAGCACGGCGCCGATGCCGAGGGCGAAGAGGCTGAGGAGCCCGAACAGCGGGATGAAGATGTCGGATGCCACCTGCGCCACGGGCGGCGGCTCGGTCGAGTCGAGCACCCCGTTCCACGGGCCCACGGTCCGGGCCAACCGGGCCTTGAGCGCGGCCACCCTCGTGCCGGACGCCGGGATGATGTAGATCACGTCCACGCGATGGCCGCGCGCGAATAGACGCTGCGCCTCGCTGAGCGGCAGCAGCACGACGCGGCCACCGTTCAGCGAGTCGAGTCCGGCTACCGGCTTGGCCCGGAACGGGACCCGACCGAGTTCGGTGCGCAGAGCCGCGCCCGTACCGAGGTGGCGGGCGAGCGAGTTCGACGTGGTCGTCTCCTGCGTGAGCGGCGACCCAATGGCGAGCACGATCGTCCGGTCCCCGTTCGGCCGGACCGCGTAGGTGACGGCCTGCACGACCGGCAGCGAGGTCTTCACGCCCGGCGTGGACGCCACCTTCGCGGGCACGTCCTCCGGCAGCCCGCCCCGGGTGGTCGGACCGATCACGCGCAGCGGTGCCGGTCCCGCCAGCCTGCGGCCGAAGTCCTCGAGTGACCGGCTGAGGCTGGACGTGAGCACCACGATCGACACCACGAGTGACACGCCGGCGCCCACCGCGACGATGGCGATGGTCGCCCGCAGGGGTTGGCGCCGCAGCCGGCGCAGGTTGAGCAGCCGGAGGGAGCGCATCAGGGCCGGCGGCTGGCGCGCAGCGGGCGCAGAGCGGGATCGTCGTCGGCAGCGCGCTGCTCGAGCATCCCGTCGCGCAGCGCCAGCACGCGTGTTGCGCGACTGGCGGCTCCCGCGTCGTGGGTGACCATGAGCAGCGCGGCCCCCGCGTCGACCACCTGAGCCGACAGCAGATCGAGGATCTCCGAGCCGGTGGCGGAATCGAGGTTGCCGGTCGGCTCGTCGGCGAGGATCAATCGAGGCCGGGAGACGAGCGCTCGGGCGATGGCCGTGCGCTGCATCTCGCCGCCGGAGAGCTCGCCGGGGTAATGGGCAGCGCGGTCGGCGATGTCGACCCGGCGGAGAACGTCCGCGACCGCGCTTTCGCCGTCGCGGCGGCCGTCGAGGATCAGCGGCAGCTCCACGTTCTCGGCGACGGTGAGCGTGGGGATCAGGTGGAAGAACTGGAAGACGAACCCGATCTCGCGACGGCGTAGCCGGGCCCGGTCGCCGACGGACATCGACGCCAGGTCGCGCGCGTCCAGCAGCACCCGTCCGCTGTCGGGTTGGTCGAGCCCTCCCGCCAGATGGAGCAAGGTCGACTTTCCCGACCCGCTCGGGCCGATGAGGGCGACGAACTCGGCGGGGAGCACCTCGACGTCGACGCCGGCGAGGGCCACCACTTCCTCCCGGCCCCGGTGGAACCGCTTCGAGACCCCCTCGAGACGAAGCACGCGCAGATCATCCGCCTTCGTCCCGGTCGCGCGCCATCCGGGACCACCCTGAGAGAACCCTGACGCCTAGATCAGCACCCCGGGGTTCAGGACGCCGGCCGGGTCGAGCACGCCCTTGGCGGCGCGCAGCGCCCCGGCGAAGAGGTCGGGGCGCTGGCGGTCGTACCAGGGGCGGTGGTCGCGGCCGACGGCGTGGTGGTGCGTGATCGTGCCCCCGTGGGCCAGCACGGCCTCGGCAGCGGCGGCCTTGATGTCGCGCCACTGCTCGAGCTCCGACCCGCGCCGACCGGGTGCGAGCACGGTGAAGTAGGGCGCCGGCCCGTCGGGGTAGACGTGGGTGAAGCGGCAGGTCATGAAGCCGCCGCCGCAGATGTCCTTCAGCGCCTGCCCGACCGTGTCGGTGACCCCCGAGTGGAGCGCCGCGAAACCGTCCCAGGTGACCGCGGTCTCGAACGTCTCGGCGATGCAGGCCAGCGCGACCATCGCGTCGCGGCCGTACGGCGCGCGCAGGAAGGCGTTGCGCCACGCGCCGGCGGCGCCTTCGGTCGACGACGACCTGATGCCCTCGGGCACCGTGCCGCCGTGGTCCGCGCAGCACTCGACGGCGCGCGCGATCCACGCGTCGAGCGCGTGGTCGGCTGACTCGAACCCCAGGACGAGGAGCGCCGAGCCGTCGGTGACGCCCGCCGATGTCATGGCCTCACCCGGGTCGAGGAGGCGGCAGTTCGACGGGAAGAGTCCGGCCTGGGCGACGGCGCGGGCGGCAGCGACGCCGGCCTCGACGGAGTCGAAGCGCACGCCGGCCGAGGCGCGGTGGCGCGGGCGGTCCTGCACGCGCATCCACGCCTCGGTGATGATGCCGAGGATCCCCTCGGATCCGAGGAACATCCGGTCGGGCGAGGGGCCCGCGCCCGATCCGGGGAGCCGGCGGCTCTCGAGCGTGCCCGCGGGCGTGACCACGCGCAGCGACTCCACGAAGTCGTCGATGTG
>VAXF01000199.1 GCA_005888395.1 Actinomycetota bacterium
GAAGGTGAGCCACAGCGAGTCGACGGCGTCGCGGTCGTCGTAGTCACGAAAGCGGTACGTCTGGCGCGTCTCCGGAAGGAAGACGCGCGCTCCCCCGTAGCGAGCCGACAGCCCCGTGCTCAGGTCGCCACTGTCGGCGGTGCGGGCCGTGAGCCGGTAGAAGGCGAGCGGCAGCGCGCGGAGACCTTCGAACGACTGCGCCTGCGACCGCCGGAACTCGTCGGGCGCCTCAGGGTCGAGCGTGGCGAGGAACGCGCTCTCGTCGCCGCGCCGAAGCGCGCCCACGCGGGCGTCGAGCACCTTCTGCACGCTCGCCACCGGATCGTCCGCGGCGTGGGCGAGGCGCGCCGGTCCGACCGCGACCAGCGCGCACGGCGCGAGAACGAGAACGACGAGCGCGGGCCGCCGGAGCACACCTGCCATCATTGCCCGGTGCTGCGGGTCACCGGTGTCGACCACCTCGTCGTCAACGTCGCCGACGTCGAACGGTCGCTGAGCTGGTATGCCGACGTCCTCGGGCTCGAGCCCCTGCGGGCCGACGAGTGGCGCCGGGGAGAGGTGCCGTTCCCGTCGGTCCGGGTGAACGAGAGCACCGTCATCGACCTGTTCGAGTCGAGGCGCAGCGGTGTCAACGTCGACCACTTCTGCCTGGTCATCGAGCCCGTCGACCTCGATGGGCTGGTGGCGTCGGGACGCCTCGACGTGCGGAGCGGCCCGGGCCCGCGATGGGGCGCCCGCGGCACCGGCCAGTCGATCTACATCTCGGACCCCGACGGGAACACCATCGAGCTGCGTCACTACGGATAGGAGCTCCTCCGTGCGCAAGATCGCCGTCGCCTCAGTCGCGCTCGCGCTCACGGTGACGGCCGCGGGCGGCTATGCCCTGGGCGCGTCCCGTCGCACGCCCACAGTGGTGCGCCAGCCCCTGGCCGTTTCACCCGATCCGGTGGGCGCGGCGGGGCGCACGATCGGGCTGGCGCGCGTGCTGATCCCGCCCGGTGTGAAACTGGCGCCGCACTACCACGAGGGGACACAGGTCGCCTACGTGCAGTCGGGTGTGCTGACCTACTCGGTCCATCGTGGCTCGGCCGAGCTCATGAGAGGCCCGGCTGCTCCGTCACCTCGACTGGTGCGCCGGATCCGCGCCGGCGAGACGGTTCGGATCCACGCCGGCGAGTGGCTGATCGAGCAGCCCGACGACGTCCACAGCGCGGCAAACCGCGGCCACAAGACGATCGTGATCTACCAGGCGACGCTGCTCCGCACCGGCGCTCCTCCATCCAACCCGGCGCCGTGACACCGCCGGCGACGCCGCCCCCGTGACGACCGTGGTTATGGGCTGCCCTGGAAGTCGTAGCTGCTGGGGATCTCCGCCGGCGGCGTGCCGATCACGATCGCGATCTCCTCGTGCCCGACGATCGGGATCGCCGTCGGGTCGCCCGTTCGCTCGTGGCCGCCGACGTAGAACCGCACGTGCGTCTGGGGGGCGCAGTAGCCGCCCACGCACGTGGCCGTGAGCCGCACCCCCCACTCCGTGAACAGCCGGCCCAGCGTGAAGGTCTCCCGACGGGGCGCCTCCATGTGGATCCACCCCGACCGATCGTGCGTGTGGAGCGTCGAGATCCGCCGGGCGACGACGTCGATGCCGATGCCCGCGGCCACGGGTACGCGCGTGCCGTCGACGAACACGTCGAGGTGGGCGTGGACGTGGAACGCGAGCGCCTCCGCCTTGAGCCGCGGCAGGCCGGCCGCGGCCATACGCTGGACGCCGTGGTCGGGGGCCGGCCAGGGTGCCGGCCCCACGTTCAGCTCCAGCAGGGGCGGGCTGACCGTCGGCGCCGGCTTCCCCACGCTCGACTTGGCCGGGGACGACCCGCCGCCACAGGCCGCGGGCAGGGTGAGGGCGACGGCCATGACGAGGCTGCCGGCGGCCGACCTGACGCGCATCCTCGGACGCTACCGATATTGCCCATTGATTCGGCACCACCCGCGGGGGTAGAAGGCGGGGCATGGACGCCATCAGCCTGCTGAAGCAGGACCACAGGAAGGTCGACGCGCTGTTCCGGCAGTTCGAGCGGGCAGGGCCCGCCCGTGGAGGCGGGCAGAAGAAGGGGCTGCTCGAGAAGATCATCCGGGAGCTCTCGGTGCACACCGCGATCGAGGAGCAGGTCTTCTACCCGTTGGTGCGCAAGGGCGCCCCCGACACGACCGACAACGTGCTCATCGCGCTCGAGCAGCACCACGTCGCCAAGTGGGAGCTCGACGAGCTCGAGGGGATGGACCCCGACGACGACCGTTTCGAGGCCAAGGTCCTGGTGTTGATCGACAACATCCGCCATCACGTCGAGGAGGAGGAGGAGGCGCTCTTCCCGCAGGTGCAGGCGGGGCTCACCCGCCAGCAGCTCGACGAGATCGGCAACCGGCTGGCCCAGGCGCGCGAGTCCGTGCCCACACGTCCGCACCCGCGGATGCCCGACGAGCCGCCGGGCAACGTCGTCGCCGGCCCGGCCGCGGCAGTCGTCGACCGCGCCTACGAGCGCGGCAAGGAAGCTGTCGAGCAGATCAGGGAGCAGGTCGGCCGCACAGGCGACTAACCCACCACCGGATCGAGCTCCACCCCCAACAACGCCGCCGCCGCCGAGGCGCCCTCGCCGCGCGCCACGGCGGCGTCGATGGCCGCCGCGGCGCCCGGCGTGTCGAGATCGTCGTCGAGCGCGGCGCGCGCCTGGTCGAGGGCGGCGTCACCCGCCCCTGCGGCCCGCCAGCGCTGGAGGCGTTCCGTCGCCGTTGGCAAGAGATCGTCGGTCCACTCCCACGAGTCGCGGTAGTGGTGCGAGACCAGCGCCAGCCGGATGGCCATCGGATCCCACTCCTTCACCAGGTCGCTGACGAAGACCAGGTTGCCGAGCGACTTCGACATCTTCTCGCCGCCCAGCCTCACCATGAACTGGTGCATCCCGTGGCGCACGAACGGCTCCCCCGTCGCGCCCTCCGACTGGGCGGCCTCACACTCGTGGTGGGGGAAGATCAGGTCGGTGCCGCCGCCGTGCAGGTCGATCGTGGTGCCCAACTCGCGCAGCGCGAGGGCGGAGCATTCGATGTGCCAGCCGGGACGGCCGGGGCCCCACAGTGAGTCCCACGCCGGCTCGTCGGGCGCCGACGGCTGCCACAGGACGAAGTCGAGCGGATCGCGCTTGTGGGGGTCGTCGGGCTTGCCGCCGTGCTCGCGCGCCAGCGCCAGCATCTCCTCGCTCGACAGGTGGCTCAGCTGCCCGAACCTCGGAAAGGTCGCGACGCTGAAGTAGACGGCGCCACCCGCCTCGTACGCGTGGCCGCGGTCGAGGACCATGGCGATGAAGCCGCGGATGTCGGGGATCGCCGAGGTGGCGCGTGGCTCGCTGAAGCACGGCAGCGAGTTGAGCGCCTTCATGTCGGCGTCGAAGCGCGCGGTCTCCTCGGCGGCGAGGTCGAGGTAGTGCACGCCCAGCTCGCGCGCCTTGCGAAGGATGTCGTCGTCGACGTCGGTCACGTTGCGCACCAGCTGGGTCTTGTGCCCGAGGTCGCGCAGGCGCCGCTGCAACACGTCGTAGGTGACGTAGGCGGTGGCGTGTCCAACATGCGTGGCGTCGTACGGCGTGATGCCGCACGTGTACATCTTCGCAACCGGGCCCGGCTCGAAGGGCACCACCGCCCGCCGCGCGGTGTCGTACAACCTCATGCAGTATCGATGCCGGTGAAACGCACAGCCGCCCGGGTCCGGTAGCGGACGTTGAGCTGGAGCAGGACCGCCGTGAACGCCTCGATGGCGGCGGCGTTGGACAGGTAACCGGCGTCGAGGGGGCGCAGGCCCGGGACCATCGAAACGAGCTCGGCGGTCGCCTTGGTGGCCTCGGGGTGGTCGGAGCACACGAGCACGTCGCTCTCGAGCGGTCGGGCGAGATCGGCCAGCGCCCGGGCCGGCACGTGGTGGAAGGCGGCCGCCACCATCGCGTCGGCGACGGCCGACTGCACGTGGGCCGCCACCGAGCCGCGCGGCGGCACCAGCGGCTGGAACTCGTCGCCGACGCGAACGAGGGCGTTGGCCATCGACACGACCACCTTGCCGGCGAGCTGCTCGCCGACCGACCGGGCCGTGGCCGCGGCGGCGTCCCAGGGTGTGCCCACGATCACCAGCTCGGCCTCGGCCGCTCCCGCGTTCTCGGCACCTTCGAGGGGGAGCTCGCGGTCGGGCCATCGCTCCTGCAGCGACCGGCACGTCTCCTTCGCCCGCTCCACGGCGCGCGAGCCGATCACCACCTCGACACCGGCCGACGCCAGACGCACCGCGAGCGCGCTGCCGGCCGGTCCCGTCCCTCCGAGAACACCCACTCTCACGATCACGACTCCAGGTACTTCGGGTTGGCCACCTCGAGCTTGGCCCGCACAGTCTGCCGGACGAAGCCGACCACCTCGTCGTACCGGTCGTCGAGCGCGCCGGTGCGGATGGCGGCCGCCAGCTCGGCGTCGTCGGCGAGACCGAGCCGCGCCAGCCCCGCGGCGTGGGCTGCGGCCTGACCGGAACCGAGGGCCAGCTCGCGCTCGACCATCCCGAGTACGTTGACAGCAACGCGCGTATGAAACTGCACCCGTCCCTCTGTCGTCGGCATGACGTCGCGCTCGAGGAACTCCCGGACGGCGACGACCAGCTCGTCCACCGTCGGCCGGTCGTGAAGCTCGCTCACGTCAATAGCTCCAGCAGGTCCCACTCGTTCTCACACACGCGGCGGCCGATGGCCGCCAGCTCGACCGAGCGCGACGTGCCCGACAGGTGGGTGAATGCCTGGGCGATGCACATCACACCCCATTTCAGCGTGCCGAGCACCTCCCACCAACGCACGACCTCTGCGTCGACCGGCGTGCCAGACGCCTCGGCGTAGGCGGCGAACAGGTCCTCGCGTTCGCCGAACCCCCCCACCGGCCGGTCGACGCCGAACCGCCACGCCTTGACGCACAGCCACCCGAGGTCCTCCATCGGGTCGCCGAGGTGGGCCAGCTCCCAGTCGAGGACGGCGCGCAACCCGTCGGTCCCGACGATGAGGTTGCCGTTGCGGAAGTCGCCGTGGACCACGGTGCGGCGCGTCGTTGCGGGACGGTTGCTCGACAGCCAGCGAAAGGCGAGCTCGAACGCGGGGTGCGGCTGGCCCATGGCGTCGAGGATCGAGCGGAACTGGCCAACCTGGTCCTCGTCCGTCAGACCCGGCACCGCGTCGGGCGGGATTTCGTGGACGCGCGCCAGGGCCTGGCCGCACTGCGCCGCCAGTCGCGGTCGTGCCGCGACGAAGGCGTCGTCGCGAAGGATCTTGCGTGGGATCGTCTCGCCCTCCACCCGTTCGGTGACGAGGAACGGTGCGCCCAGCGCGCCATCGTCTTCGCTTCCGGCCACCACCCGAGGCACGGGTACCCCTGCCTTCGCCGCGGCCTCGAACAGGAGCCGCTCCGTCACCGGCTCGCCGATGCCCGCGCCCCGTCGCGTGTCGCACCGGAGGATGAGCGCCTCGCTTCCACCGTCGTGGCGCACGGCATCGAACGACCACGTCTCGCGAGATGCGCCACCCGAGAGCCGCCGAAGACTCTCGACACGCTCGGCGCCCAGCACGCGAGCCAGCGCGTCCTCGAGCTCCGGGCCGGTCAGCAATAGCGCACGAGCGTGGGGTAAGGGTTGACGGCCGCGCCGCCGCCCGGGTGGATCTCGAAATGCAGATGGGGCGGGCCCCCGGCGGCGTCCCCGGTGTTGCCGACGTAGCCGACGACGGTTCCCTTGGCGACTGAACCGCTCGCCGCGTACCCCTCGAGATGGGCGCCGTAGTACGTGTTGCCGTCGCTGCCCGCGAGGAAGTAGCCCAAGCCGCCGAGCGCGTTGGGATGGTCGCTCACCACGCCGCTGACGCTCGCCACCACTGGGGTGCCGCGCGGTGCGAGGATGTCGACGCCCTGGTGCAGGCGTCCGCCGGGACGCGGGTCGCCGAAATCGTTGGAGAACGCGTGGGGGCCGGCCACCGGGCACAGCCAGTCGCCGGTGCCGACGATCACCCCCGTCAGACGCGTGCGCGCCGCCGTCGCCCGGCCCGACTGCCGCGCCAGTCGGGCGAGACGTGCGACTTCTGCGGCCGCGGCCGACCGCTCGCGACGGAGCGAGGCGACGGCGGCGCGCTGCTGGGCGAGCTGGCGCGTGAGCGCAGCGGTGGCGGTGTCGAGGTCCTCACGGGTGGCGCGGTAGTGGGCGAGCGTGTCGAGCGCGCGACCGGTGACGAACCGCGCCAGCTCGTCGG
>VAXF01000235.1:0-1623 GCA_005888395.1 Actinomycetota bacterium
CAGCCTCTACGACTGGCACACGACCACGGCGGGCCTCTGGCCGTACCTGCAGCCCCTGCGCGCCCCCCAGACCTGACCCCTCTGCGAGGGGTGGCTACAGGAAGGCGCGGGCGTTCGCGAGGGTCAGCTCGGCGAGCGGACCGTCGGCGGTGAGGTCGGGGCACTCGGCGCGGGTGGCCCGCTGGACGGCGAGCCGGCACCACTGACCCGCGGGCCCGCGAACGACGTCGGTGGCGTCGTCAGAACCGAGGACGCACTCGGGCCCCGTGAGCTCGAGACGCAGCGTGCGTCCCGCAGGTGGTTCGACGCCTGCCAGCTGGAAGGCGTAGGGCAACGCGCTGTACCCGATCCAGGCCACGTGGCGGAGGCGGTCGGTGTCGACGCCGGGACGATCGACGGCCGCCCGAATGTCGAGGCCGTGGGCCCAGTGCTCCATGAGGCGAGCGGTGACGAAGGCCTTCCACCCCATGCCGAGCCCCCACGGGACGCGTGCCGAGCGGTCGGCTTCCGCCAGCGCGGCGCGGACGCGGGCCGACGACTCGGTCCACCACGCCAGGACGTCGCCCGGCTTCATCGCGCGACCCCGGTCGCAGCCCGACTGGGTGAACGCCTCCCCGGTCGGGTACCGGCGGACGTCGTCGTTGAATGTGCGCGGGCCGCCGGTGAGGCTGTCGCGGGCGACGTCCTCGGTGTCGGCGAGATGCGACACCTGGTCGCGCACGTCCCAGCCCGCCGCGGGGGTGGCTCGCGACCAGTCGGCGTCATCGAGGCTGACCAGCAGCGCGCGCAGGTCGGCCTGCTCGTCGGCGTAGTCGTCGAGGACCTCGTCCCCGGCCCGCCTCCCCGGGCGGGCCCTCCGCTCGCGTGTCATTTCTTCTTCAGCGCGGGGTGGGGAAGCGGCACCGACCGCCCCGAGCGCTCGTCGAGGTACGACGCGAGCAGGTCGTACACCTCTTGGCCGACGAGCTCGACCAGCTCGTCGTGCATGCCCCGGTAGACGGGCTCGCGACCGACGAAGGCGTCGGGCGCGTCGGTGCACCACCAGTGGAAGTCGTCGCCGCCCGCGCCCCAGTGACGCCGCGCCCACTCCTCGATCGTCGACGTGACCCAGCCGTCGTCATCGGCATCGGTGTCGCGGCGCCGGAGCGGGAGCTGCCAGCAGACATCGGGCTTGAGGTCGATCGGCCGCTCGCCCCGTTCCAAGGCAGCGCGGTGGAGCGCGCACCCCGCGCCGCCCGGGAAGCCGGGGCGGTTGAGGAAGATGCACGCGTCCTGTACCAGCCGGCTGCGGAACGAGCCGTCGGGCTGCTTGGCCGTGATGCCGCGCCGGCGGCCCTCCTTGGCGAACTGCCACTGTTCGGGGGTGAGCTTCTTCGCGGCCCGCTCCACCGAGCGGCGATCGGCGTCGTCGACGAAGTGAGCGCCGTACGAGCAGCAGCCCTGCTCGAGCTCGGGGGTGGGACCGGTGAGGACACCCTGGCAGCCGGCCCCGTAGATGCAGGTCCAGTTGCTCAACAGGAACGTCACGTCGAAAACCCAGCGGCGCTGCTCGTGCGGGTCCTCGAACGAGATCCACTCGTGGGCGTCCTCGGGCTCGCGCCCGTTGCCCCGGCCGTTGGTGCC